>JBHPDX010000007.1:0-39506 GCA_042577445.1 Candidatus Margulisiibacteriota bacterium
TTTCCTGACCGCTATTGTATTAGCAACATAATATTCGATGCCCTCAGGAAGCTTACCGAAAGTGTATGTAAAGAACTAAAGGAAGAAGAACTGGTTGGAAAAACTATAACCATAAAGATCCGTTATCAGGGGTTTGAGACGCACACAAAGCAGAAAACGCTCAAAGTAAGCACAAATGATCCGGAGGTCGTATATGGTGCAGCGGAGAAACTCCTCGAACCTTTTCTGCTTGATAAGCGAAAAATAAGGCTTATCGGGGTCAGAGTCTCAAAGTTCAACTAGCTTCTTCTACTTAACCCATCAAATATTTCCCGCCAAAAGTGAAATTTCTTAATAAAACCTGCGATAAATAAAAGAATCGTTTAGGAGGGAATAATATGGCAGGAGTTGCTAATACAATAGCGGTCAGGAAATGCATGAACATCCCTGTAATGGTAACCCAGGGAGTATTAAATGGGGTCATGCTTGAAGGTGTGGGCAATACACAGGCTTACTCCGTTGGAAGACTTATAAAAGAAGAGGGCTTCTCTGGTGACGCACGCAATGTTTTTCTGCTTAGCCAAGAAAGGAATGAGGTGGCAAGAAGCATTTTTGTTGCGACAACCCCGGAAGTAAGACAGGCTCTTAAGAAGATAAATCCTAATATCAGCAGCAAGACAATGCAGCCATTAGACACATTAGTGCCATCAATGCTGCAGTATCAAACCAGCCTTTATCCTCCAGGAGCAAGAACATTACTCATACCGCCAAAAGAACGCGCTTTAGAGAACGCTTTTAATCTCGGGCTTACCGCCACAAAAAGGCTCTGGATGCTTTCTGGGCTTGGTATACTAGGCGGATTAACAAAGTCTGAACCAATTCTATGGGCAACAGCCGTTATGACAGTGTTTGCTTTCTTGGCAGGTAGAAGGTTCAAAGCAAGCAATGCTAACAGAAAAAATACGCTTGGATTCTACAATTTGCTTCTATTGTTGAACAGTCGTGATCCAATCATCAAACCAAGAGGATTTTTGAAAAGGCGTTGGGATGATGTTTGCTTCTGGCGGACACCGACCGATCTTTTGAAATAACTAAACAGCGCCCATCATCCAGAGACTGATAGCCATTATAGCCATCCCGGCCATGAAACCGACTATACTTAAATGCTCCTCCCCGTAAGTACGAGAAACCGGCACAAGTTCATCGATCGAGATGAATACCATCACACCGGCAACCGCAGCAAGAACAAACCCGAGCACCGCTTCATTCAGAAAAGGGATCAAGAAGATGGCCGCTATTCCCGCACCTACCGGCTCTGCAGACCCGGACAAAAATGACCACCAAAAAGCCTTTTTCTTGCTCTTGGTCGCCGCATAAATTGGGACAGACACGGCAATGCCCTCCGGAATATTATGCAGAGCAATAGCCACGGCTAACGCTATTCCGAGATTAATATCCTGCAGCGTACCCGCAAATACCGCGATACCCTCCGGAAAGTTATGGATCGCTATTCCCAGCGCTACAAAAAATCCCGTGCGACACAGATTTCTGTTGCGGCATATGGGAGCGTTCAGGTTATGCTCCGCCATATAGTCATGCGGGATATTTGCATCTATCAGGAACATCACGGCCATTCCAAGAAAGAACGCTATATTAGCCGGCAAAAAACCGATAGATTGTATACCGCTCTGAAGCAGCTCCACAAAAGCTACAAGTATCATAACCCCAGCGGAAAAACCAAGCGACAGGGTCATAAATTTCTTGTCCGGCTTAAAAAAGATGCTTATAAGACCGCCTATCATCGTTGACAGCCCGGCAAGAACAGAAAATAAAAGCCCAAGACCTATATTCATAATGAAGAATTATACACCATTAGAAGAAAAAAAGCAGGCAGAGAACATATAGCCCTCTGCCTGCGTTATAAAAAGATTAAATATCGCCCATTTTTGGAAGCTTATTGTAAACAAGTCCCACTACAAAACCACCGCAGAATCCGTCAGCAAGCGCCCAAATCGAACCTATTATTGCTCCACCAAGCCCCTTGCCGTATCCAAGATACAAAGATGCCAAGGTATTCATAAAAGGTGTTCCCCAGTTAAGAGCTGAAGAGATTAAACCCAATCCCAAGATAGCACCAGCCCAAACTATTGCACAAGTTGCACCCAGCTTAAGTGAATCTACTTTCATATGTCACCCCCTTTATTCGTAGATTATACAACAAAAACAGTAAAATCAGTATTTATCTATGGAATGTATCTCTTCAAGGGACTTGCGAGTTGTCGGGTGTGTTCCGCCTTCATCGGGATATCCCATTGTAAGCATCGCCATAACACGGACATTCCGGGGAATATGGAGTATCTTTTTAACCTTCTTTTCGTCGAACCACCCTATCCAGCAGCTTCCTACCCAGTATTCCTCGGCAACCAGCACCATATGCTCCATGGCTATGGAAATATCTATAATATAGTTCTTCATGCCGAATAAGGAGGTCAATTTTTGGACTAAAGTGGGCTTTACACAGCCAACGATAACGACCGGGGCAGTGTCCATGAACTTATTTATAACCGCAACACCCAACGGCACGGCCTGCGACAGCTTATGGATAAGCCTCTTATTCTTCACTACTACGAAATGCCAGGGCTGGGAATTAGAGGAAGAAGGGGCGAGCCGCGCAGCTTCAAGTATCAGGCCGAGTTTATCATCTTCTATCGGCCGGGAAAGATATTTTCGCACGCTTTGGCGCTTTTTTATTACATCAAGTACGCTGACCATTGGTTGGTGACTATTATCAATTTTATCCCAATAGCTGTCAAGCTATGATATAATCATCGACAAATGAAAAAGATCGCCTTAATACTGTTCTTAACAATATTTTGCGCTTCGATCAGCTGCTTCGCAGAGACAAAATTCGAGTACTATCCTTTAGACATTACGATAAAAAGCATACTTCAAGCGCCGACCGAAGAGGCAGAACCATCTTTAATATTCCCGATAGACATTAAGATCATAGGTATATCAAAGGACAGAAAATGGTACAAGTTCTACGTTCGCTATGACCTGGTATTCTTCGGAAGATACACTTATGAAGGCTGGGTCAAAGCGGATATGTCGGAATACATAAAGGAAGGCATCACTCCGGAAGTTCTATCCTTCTAAGGCGCTCACACCTTCGTTCATCCTCATCGCCACATGGTATTTAGTGATCTTCGCCACTCTGCCGACTATATTATCTATTTCGGCAAGATCGCCGAATTCGGCAAAAAGCACCGGCCCTGAACCCGACATGAACCATTCAACGTTCGTTTCCGCGACAAGCTTATCCTTTAACTTCCCGATGTCAGGGAACTTGGCGAATGTTACCTGTTCAAGATCGTTCAATGACGAGGCTTCCTTCTTTTTCAGCTCATCAAAACCGTCGTATATCTCCTTGGCCGACACCCGAACATCCGGCATGGCAAAAATATACGTATTCCCCGTTTCAGGGTTACGCCTTTTTACTTCCTCACCTCTGCCGGTGCACTTTGCCGTGCCTCCAACCAGACAGAACGGGACATCGGAACCGATCTTAACAGCAAGCTCATGCAGTTTATCTTTATGAAGTTTGGAGCTGTGCAGCAAATTCATGCCATGGAGTACCGCCGCCGCATCGGCAGACCCGCCACCCAGGCCTGAAGCAAGGGGGATATTCTTCTTTATGTCGATAGCCACCCCTTCGCCCTTCGCACCGATCTCCCCTAAATAAAGTTCCGCAGCCTGAAAAGCCAGGTTATCCTTTCCTTTGGGAACCTCGGGATTGTCGCAAGTGACAGTTATCTTGCCCTTATTAAGTGTAAGGGTGATTATGTCGTGAAGAGAAATGGACTGCATATCTGTTTCGATATCGTGGTAGCCGTCATCCCTGCGGCCAAGAACCTTAAGAAAAAGGTTTATCTTGGCGTTCGCCCTAAGCTTCAGCTCCTTGCTCATTTTTTCGATGCTTTTTTCAGCTTCAGCATTAGCTTAGATTTTCGTCTTGCGGCTGTATTCCTGTGAAGTATGCCGTTCTCGACCGCCTTATCAATTACACTTACGGCCGCTTTGACCTTTTCCGTGACCTCTTTATTGTTCTTAATGGCTTCGAGCGCCGCCCTGATGGCCTTTTTAACGTTATGTTTAACCGCCAGGTTCCTTGCCCTGTTCTTTCTTGATTTCTTAATGTCTTTTATTGCTGCTTTTATCCTTGCCATAAGTACTCTCCTTTAAATTCATTTGAAATACGTAAATACTTTCGGTATAATACCACACGTTGTTTTTGCATTCAACAGGAGCATGTATTTGAGGTCAATTCACGACTGGTTCATAAAGAAAAAGCAGGAAAAAGAGCTGGAATATAAGGCGGAAAAGCTGGATATCCCAGGGCACCTGTGGATAAAATGCTTCAAGTGTAAGGAGACCATATACAACAAGGACCTGGATGCCAACTTAAAGGTCTGCCCCAAGTGCGGCTACCACTTCAAGCTCACTCACAAGGAAAGGCTGGATATCACAGCTGACCCCGGCACTTTCAAAGAAATGGACAATCTGATGATATCAAAAGACTTCCTAAATTTCGTTGATACACAGGCATATTCGGAAAGGCTCAAAAAAGCCAAAGCAAAAACAGGCATGAACGATGCCATAATCACGGGGGAAGCAAAAATAGGAGACGTTCCCGTAAGCCTTGGGATCATGGATTTCAGCTTCATGGGCGGCAGTATGGGCTCGGTAGTAGGCGAAAAGGTGACCAGGCTGATCGAGAATTCCATAAAAAAGAAGATCCCGGCCATCATACTTAACGCTTCTGGAGGGGCCAGGATGCAGGAAGGCATAATGTCCCTTATGCAAATGGCTAAAACCTCCGCGGCGCTGGCAAAACTGCGTGACAAAAGGATCCCCTACATATCCGTATGCACGGATCCGACAACTGCCGGAGTTTCTGCAAGCTATGCAATGCTGGGCGACCTGATCATAGCCGAAACGGGCGCCTTGATAGGATTCGCCGGTCCGCGCGTAATTGAGCAGACCATCAGGCAAAAACTCCCGCCCGGGTTCCAAAGAGCCGAATTTTTAAAGGAACATGGCTTGATAGATAAAGTGGTCGAGAGAAGGTGTCTCAAAGAAACGCTCATTAAAATACTGCGGTTCTTTGTTGAGGAAGAAAAAGAAGATGTCAAAAGCTGATATAAAAGGATTGCTTGAGTTCGAAAAACCGCTCACCGAGCTTTATAAAAAGATCGATGACCTGAAAAAACTTTCAAAATCTGGAAAGATAGATCTCGGCACCGAAATAGATGCTATTGAAGAGAGGATAGAACGCCAGAAAAAGGATATTTTCTCGAATCTAACACCGCTGCAGATCGTGCAGGTAGCCCGCCACATACAAAGACCTACGGCGCTTGAATACATAAATTATATATTCGATGACTTTGTGGAATTGCATGGCGACAGGCATTACGCCGATGATCCAGCTCTCGTCGGGGGGATCGCCAAACTTGACGGCCGATCAGTATTGGTCATGGGCCACCAAAAAGGCCACACTACAAAAGAAAATATCGAACATAATTTCGGCATGGCAAACCCGGAAGGATACCGCAAAGCTCTCCGCCTGATGGAAATGGCGGATACTTTCGGCAAACCCATAGTGGTCTTCATAGATACGCCCGGCGCATATCCCGGGATCGAGGCCGAAGAACACAGCCAATCCGAGGCCATTGCCAGGAACCTGATGGAAATGTCCCACATGGGAGTCCCTATAATATGCATAGTTACCGGAGAAGGCGGTTCCGGCGGAGCATTAGGCGTAGGGGTGGGAAATCGGGTCTTAATACTTGAATTCGGCATATATTCCGTTATTTCACCTGAAGGCTGCGCTTCGATCTTATTCAGGGACGCCAAAAAAGCGAATATCGCCGCCGAAAGGCAAAAAATAACAGCAAAAGACCTTCTGGAAATGAAGGTCGTGGATGACATAATAAAAGAGCCCGTCGGAGGCGCGCACAATGATCCTAAGGAAGCGGCAAAGCTCATAAAAGCCGCGATAAAAAAATATCTCAAGAAACTTTCCGCGATGAGCCGCGAAGAATTGGCTGATGACCGCTACAAGGAATTCAGAAAAATGGGGATCTTCGAAGAATCTGAGCCGGCATGAAAACCCACGAGACAAAGATAACTGTCAGATACTCCGAAACGGACCAGATGAAAAGGGTCTATTATTCCAGATATTTGGAATGGTTCGAGCTCGGCCGGGCTGAACACTTAAAAGCAGCGGGATTCCCTTACTCCGACATGGAAAAACAAGGTACATTCCTTGTTGTAGCCGATACATATATAAAGTATATAAAACCGGCTCATTACGAAGAAGAGGTCATCATCAAGACCATTATTTCTGAGGTCAGCAAGGCAAGTGTAACGTTCGAATATGAGATCAAGAACTCCAAAACAAAGGAACTCCTTGTGACCGGGAATTCGAAACTGGCCTCCGTAACAAAAGATGGCAAGGTAACCTACATACCTGATATAATCAGGGGCAAGATCAAAAGTTAAAAGGAAAAAGGCAAAAGTACAGGTTAAAAAGTCAAAATTATATAATAAGTCCCGACTAGGATCGGGACACCACATTTTTGACCTTTGAGTTTTGAATTTTTGTATGCCGCTGTGGCGGAACTGGCAGACGCGCTAGACTCAAAATCTGGTGAGGTTTACCCTCATGTCGGTTCGACTCCGACCAGCGGCACTTATAAAGTTAAAAGGAAAAAGGCAAAAGTACAGGTTAAAAAGTCAAAATTATATAATAAGTCCCGACTTGGATCGGGACACCATATTTTTGACTTTTGACCTTTGAGTTTTGAATTTTATATGCCGAAGTGGCGGAACTGGCAGACGCGCACGATTCAGGGTCGTGTGGGGGCAACCCCGTAGGAGTTCAACTCTCCTCTTCGGCATTATATTCCTTCCCGATGATTATTCGATTCATATTGCTTAAACAAGATTTTTATGTGTATAATACTATCTTATGAAGCTCATTAAAAAGATATTATCGCTTTCACTGGTGATCTGCATGGTTTCGTTATGCTACGGCTATAGCACACCTGTTTTCGCCGCAGATAATACAGGCGCCATAAAGATCTTCTCCGAGACCAAGGGTGTAAAGGTCTATATAGATGAGGAGCTTAAGGGCATCGATGTAATTGAGATAAAGAACCTTGAGCCCGGCGACCATTATGTTAAGGTAATGAAGGATGATTCCGTTCTATACAGTGAGCTTGTCAAGGTAACCGCCGGGGCAACATCCGCAATACTTATCAAAACAAAGGCGCCCTCATCACAGCAGCCGCCGCCTGATGTGCAAAGATCGGCTGACAAGTTCTTCAAGCAACAACAGCAGTATAAACAGCAAAAGATAGACATTCTGCTCAGCAAGACCATCCAGACGGTCGGCTCATCATACACAGATTCCATTTATTTCCCGGGATACTACTCTATGTTAGGTTCTGGATGGACGACCAGCAAATCCACTGCTTACGAAGTAACGAACTGGAAGATCGTCCAGGGGGGAGTACAGGAGATATCTGACCGACAGTTCGCAGAAATGGTCGGCGACAAGGAGACGCTCGCAAGGATGGATAAGGGCTGGGATGATTATAATAACATAACGGGTTGGGGAGCGGTATGGGCATTGACCGGCATTGTAATGGTACTAGTTGGCGGTTCAATGGCATTTGGAAGTGATACGGTTGCAACCGAGAACGGAGCTGTACTTTTTGCGGTCGGCTGTCTGCCGGCCATCATCGGCTTTGGAATGCTTTCCTCTAATCCGCCTTCCGGTCATTATATCCAACCAAGTGTTGCCGCCAAACAGGCTTTTGAATATAATCAAGCATTAAAGAAAAAACTGGGGCTTCCTGAGAACTACGAGCCAAGATAACCACGGGTTCACCTCATTTAATTATCTGCTCTAAGTGTTATAATACCCCTCATGGAAGATCAGATATTCCACTGTGATTTCCTTATAATAGGCGGCGGGATCGCTGGCATTTCGGCTGCGATCGAAGCCAGCCACAATGGTTCGGTTATCCTTCTCACAAAGGGAAAAACCGGTGAAACTGCCACAGAATACGCCCAGGGAGGCATTGCTGCCGCGATCGATATCGAAAAAGACTCCCCTCTTTTCCACATGCAGGACACCATGGACGCAGGCGCAGGCCTCTGCGATGAGGAAGCGGTCAAAACACTTGTGATGAACGGCGTGGAAAGGGTCAACAAAATGATCGAAATGGGCGTGAAATTCGATAAGGTCGAGGGAGTATATGAACTTGCCCTTGAAGGAGCACATAGCCACAGGCGTATCCTTCATGCCGGAGATGCAACGGGGGCCGAGATAGAGAGAGCTCTTGCCGCAAAACTGCTGAAAGACAAATTGGTCGACATCCGCAATTTTGTCTACGGCAGATCACTGATAATACAGAACAAAAGATGCATCGGTGCGGAAGCGATAGACATAAAAAACAACAAAAAACTGATATTCATTGCCAGATCAACACTGCTTGCGACAGGCGGCCTAGGGCAGATATTCCTCCATAACAGCAATCCTTCTTTTGCAACAGGGGACGGCGTTGCAATGGCCTACCGGGCAGGCGCTGAAGTGACCGACATGGAATTCGTTCAATTCCACCCCACCACCCTGTTCATACACGATGTTGTTGAAACAAGGTTCCTTATATCTGAGGCTGTCCGCGGCGAAGGAGCTATACTCGAGAACATTAACGGCGAAAGATTTATGCCTAAATACCACCTGCTTAAAGAGCTCGCCCCAAGAGATATTGTATCAAGGTCGATATTGGAAGAAATGAGAACAACAGGCTCTGATCATGTCCACCTGAACCTTGCTCCGATAGGAGGCGACAAAATAAAAGAGAGATTCCCAAAAATATACAAGGAATGCCTGAATTATAAGATAGATATCACCAAGGAAAAGATCCCTGTCACTCCAGCTGCCCACTACTTCATGGGAGGGGTAAAAATAGATCTGGAAAGCAGGACAAATATTCCCGGGCTTTACGCCGCCGGCGAAACATCTTCGGCGGGTATTCACGGGGCTAACCGCCTGGCGAGCAATTCTCTTCTTGACGGCCTTGTTTTTGGCTACCGCGCCGCGGTGGATGCCGCAACGTACAATAAAACTATCGAGATCGAAGAAGCGATCGAAGATTATGTTCCGAAGATCAAGCCTTTGGCGCCCGCCAAATTGGATCTTGTGGAAGTTAAAAAGATGAAACGGGAACTCAAAGAGATAATGTGGGGAAATGTGGGCATTACCCGAAAAGAGAAGAGCCTGAAAGATGCTATTGTGCAGCTAAAGAAAATGGATAAAAAGATCAATTATATACCAGACAATAAGGATGAACTTGAATTAAAGAACATGATAACCGTGTCGCTCCTGATAGCCCGCAGCGCACTAGAGAGAAGGGAATCCCGCGGCGCGCATCATAGGATAGACTGCCCCGTGCAGGATGATAAGAACTGGAAAAGACACCTGATCTACAAAAAAAAGACAGGGTTGTTCAATTAGGATATATCCGAAGCCTTCTCTTTGGCTCTTCGCCAACGCTCTCTGAATGAAGATTTTCTTTGCTCACCAACTGATGCTGAAGCCGCCTTATATAGGCGTTCTGGGGACTAAGATCAACTGATTTTTTGCCGTTAACTACCTTTATTATTGCTTCCTCTGCCTCGCGAAGCGCTATCTCATCTGATTCTTCCCCACCCCCGGCCTTAAAAAAGTACTTCATAAACTTATTGATCTGAACAGGCGTGTTCTTTCTGATAACGTGAACAGGAATATTGTGCTCTTCTGCCGTGATCACGATCTTGGAATTGCGCCTCGCTTTTGACTTAACGGTAATTACAAGGTCTGCATCATCGGGTGATGCCACCACTTCTGCGGGGACCTGCATTGCCTTTATTGCCCTGTCAACGGTGGTCCTGTTCACGCCAAAAGGATATATCCTTACCTTTTCCTTTACTTTTTGCCTCTTAGCGCTTTCTTCTTCCGCAGCGGTAAGTTCCGGCATTTCCGGCGGCGCCTCTTTCACTTCTATCTTGCCTTCAGATGTTTTCACTCTTAGTTCAGGCCTTGGCTCCGCGCCCCTAAGGAGTTTATCGACAGCGCCCGCTACATCCTTGTAAATAGCGAATTTGTCCTTTTCCCTTATCTCAATAACGATATCGAACGTCGGAGGAGCCTTCCTTTCAAGTATAGCTTTCTGTGTATGTCTTCGCCTTGCCTCCTCATCACCCAGAATGACGGTCTGGATGCCGCCGACCAGATCAGACAATGTCGGGTTCTTTAAAATATTATCCAGAACTATGCCGTGAGCTGTGCCGATAAGCTGAACGCCCCTCTCAGCAATGGTCCTTGCCGCGGCAGATTCAGCCTCTGTCCCTATCTCATCGATAATGACCACTTCAGGCATATGGTTCTCAACCGCTTCGATCATCACTTTATGCTGGCTGTCGGGAGAAGGCACCTGCATCCTTCTAGCAAGACCAATGCCCTTATGAGGAATGTCGCCGTCGCCGCCGATCTCATTCGAAGTATCCACAACTATAACGCGTTTTTTAAATGAATCAGAAAGCACCCTTGCAGCCTCGCGGAGTTTTGTGGTTTTACCTATTCCCGGAGGGCCCAGGAAAAGGATATTCTTGTCAGATTCGATTATATCCCTTATGGTGTCGATCGTGCCGATTATGGCCTTGCCAACCCTGCAGGTAAGCCCCAGGATCTTGCCCTGCCGATTTCTTATAGCAGAGACCCTGTGAAGCGTTCTTTCGATACCGGCGCGGTTGTCAGAAGTGAATACGCCCACTTTGGAAGTGACATAATCGATGTCCTCCTGGCTTACTGGTTCACCATTTATATACAAAACATCCTTGAAGAACCTTACTTCAGGAAGCTTGCCCAGGTCGAGCACCACTTCGATCATTTCAGAAAGTTTGGGATTTTTTTCGACAGCAGCCTTAATATGAGGTGGGAGCACCTCAAGAAGAAGCCTTAGATCATCTTCATCCTTTTTCTTAGGTATCAAATCTAATGCACGCTCCAGATCACTTACTTGGACTTGATCGCTTTTTTAAGATTTATTCCCGGAACAAATGCCGGCGACTTGGACTGAGGTATCTCTATTTTGTCCCCGGTTTGAGGATTTCTCCCCACTCTGGATGCCCTGGTCCTTACAAGGAAATTACCAAACCCAACAAGCCTGACCTTTTCACCTTTCACTAAAGCTTCTGCGATCAATTCCAGCGACGTGTCCAGTATTTTTTCGACCATCACTTTTTTGACCTTGTCCTCTTTCAGCCTGTCCACGACTCTTCCAGCCAATTCTTTCTGGTTCACTTTAATCCCTCCCTTCTTTTTCTATTTATTGTTTCTCGCCGCACTTAACAAGTATCTCTTCCCACTTGCGGTCAGTGAACTCTTGGATACTTTTCAGTATATGTTCATTCCCGGGTTTAAAAAGGTGCCTGAACCTTCCCTGCTTTTTAAGGAATTCCGTAACCGGCTTCTTTTCCCTCGGTTTATAAGTGAGCTTCCACTTGCCCTGTTCAACCTCATAATGCGGCCAGATACAGGCATCTGCCGCAAGTTTAGCAAGAGAAACGGTCTCATCTTCCGGATAAGCCCATCCAAGCCTGCAAGGCTGCAGACAGTTTATGAACTTAGGCCCTTTATAGCTCATTGCCTTTTCGACCGTACGCGTCAAATTGACCCAGTTGCCTATGCTTGTCTGGGCAACATAAGGAATGTCATGGGCAGCAACAATACCTGTCAGATCTTTTCTGACCTGCTCCTTACCCTGTTTGACCTTTCCCGCCGGTGCGGTCGTGGTGCTCGCTCCCTGCGGAGTAGCGCCGGAACGCTGGATACCTGTATTCATATAAGCCTCATTGTTGTAGCAGACATAAAGAACATCATGGCCTCTTTCGAGCATACCCGAAAGCGCCTGGAATCCTATATCATATGTTCCTCCATCCCCTCCAAAGGTAACGATTCTCATTTCTTTACTTATCTTTCCCTTTTTCTTTAATATTTTGTAAGCTGCTTCCACGCCGGATGCTGTGGCAGCGGCATTTTCAAAAGCATTATGCAGAAAGGGAACCTCCCACGCGGTATAAGGGAATATAGTGGTCGCGACCTCCAGGCATCCAGTAGCACATACAACAACTACAGGCTCTTTTATAGCATGCAGTATCTGCCGTACCGCTATGGGAGCTCCGCAGCCGGAGCACATCCTGTGTCCTCCGCACAGCCTTTCCGGATCTTTTGCCATTTGTTTTAAGTTTGCCATTTATTTACTCCCTTACTCCAAGATAATTGACCGTATCTTTCACTTTGCCGGATAAAAGATCCAGATAGACTTTTTCTATCTCACCGGTCTTAATGTCTCTTCCGCCAAGCCCGTAGATATAATCGACCATCGCGGGTTTATTCTTTGCGTCATACAAGGCTGACCGGATCTCCGTAAAGAGCGGCCCCCCTGTCGAACTAAATGCTTCACTTCTGTCCATGACAGCTACAGACTTTACTTTACTGAGTGAGTCTGCGATCTCTTTATGAGGAAAAGGCCTGAAAACCCTGAGCTTTAGAAGGCCGACCTTCTTACCCTTGCTTCGCAGGTTATCGACAGCCACTCTTGCCGTACCACAGGTCGAACCGAGCGCTACGATAACTGCTTCCGCGCCGTCCATTTTATATTCCTCAAAAAGGCCGTATTCTCGCCCGAACCGCTTGCCAAACTCCTTGCCCACTTCAACGATCACATCTTTGGCATTTATCATCGCTTCGGCAACAGGCATTTTATGTTCAAAATAGTAATCCTGAAGATCAATGGCGCCATAAGTGACGGGCTTATCAACATTAAGAAGAGGGTTATCATAATGGATCTCGCCTATGTAAGATTTAACATCCTTATCGTCCAGGATCTCGATCTTTTCCATACAGTGGCTTATAATAAATCCATCGGTGGTGACCATCGCCGGGAGCCTTACTTTCTTATTCTCAGCGATACTCACAGCCTGAATTATATTGTCATAAGCTTCCTGCGCATTCTCCGAGAATATCTGTACCCACCCGAAATCTCTCGCTCCCATCGTATCGCTGTGGTCGCAGTGAATATTTATTGGTCCGGAAAGAGCTCTATTCACTTCCGGCATAACGATCGGGAGTCTCAGTGCCGAAGCGATCGGCAATATCTCATACATCAGGGCCAATCCCTGAGACGAGGTGGCCGTCATTGCGCGGGCTCCTGCCACTGCCGCGCCAACTGTCGCGCTCATCGCACTGTGCTCGGACTCTACCCTAACGAATTCGGTATCCACTAACCCGTCCGCAACGAAACCCGCGAATATCTGGGCAATTTCTGTCGCCGGCGTTATAGGATAGGCTGCAACAACATCCGGATTTATCTGACGCATGGCTTCCGCCATCGATTCATTTCCTGTTTTAGCTGCAATAGTTACCATTCTGATCCCCTTCCTTATCTTTCTCTTTCCATAATAATAGCTTTATTCGGTTTTGTCGGACAGACATTCGCGCATATCCCGCATCCCTTGCAATGCTTGTAATTGAACCCTGTCATCTTGGAGGTTTCCGTGTCAACCGTGATCGCGGTATCAGGGCAGTTTATCCAGCACTGGAGGCATTGTATGCATATATCAGGCTTCCACACAGGCTTGCTTATCCTCCAGTCGCCCGTTTCAAACTCTTTCGCCGTACCGGCTTCCAGCATATCCCCTTCAGGCAGCTCCTTCCATCCTTTCAATTTCGCCATATTCAGCTCCTCACTTCCTTGTAAGCTCTCTTTATCGCCTCTAAGTTCCCTTTTATCACTTCAGGCTTTGAAGCAAATTTCTTCTTTAACTTCTTCTCTATGTCCTCTATAAGGACATCTAATGTTAAAACACCGGTGATCTTAACTACCGCCCCAAGCATAGGCGTATTAGGTATTTCCCTTCCTATCGTCTCCCTTGAGATCTTGGAAGCATCAACAGTGAAAACTTCCACATCCTTAAGGTTCAGCTCTTTTTTTATCTCCTGTGAGGATCTGCCGGTATTCACTATCAGCTTCCCATTCTTAGGGAGACCGGAGGTCACGTTCACTTTGGCCATCAAAGTGGGATCGAGCACTGCAACAACGCTGGGACTTGTTATACTACAGTGAAGCGTTATCGGCTCATCGGAAAGCCTGTCAAAAGACTGAACAGGAGCCCCCATCCTTTCAGGGCCGTATTCCGGGAAAGCCTGTATATACTTCCCGCTCGACATCGCCGCATCGGCAAAAAGAAGCGCAGCCGTTTTCGCTCCCTGCCCTCCTCTTCCGTGCCATCTTATTTCAAGTATATCTCCCATATTATTTACAACCTCGCCTTTCTAGCTTATCCACGTTTCAATTTTTGGAAGGACCTTCATGGACAAGAAAATATTAACAATTACAAGTACCAGGAACGGGAAGACCGCCGCAAGGAACGCCTTCCAACGCGAGACCCCGTGGACCTTTTTGCCCGCAATGCTCCACAAGCCGTATAGATAAACCGCTGAAGCATAGAACAATGTGCTCTCTCCCACCAGCCAGTCGTCAAAAGAAAGCACTTGCCATTTTACCATTACCGCAAAAAGAACAGTGAAAAGCCCCATCAAAAATATCGCATTTGAATAGAACACCGCTTTCAGGGTTTCACTGAAATTACTGGCGCCACCAAGCAGTATCAAAAGCGCATTAAGTATACCGGCAACGGCAAATGAAAGAGCAAGAAGCACGGCGATCACAAAAAGGGCAACGATCAATATGGTCATGATAAAGAAAACGACTCCCATGAGAAGCAACACCGGTGTGGCCAGGACCAGTTCCCGGCCTTTGAGGCCTTCGATCAAATTAAGGCCGGTAGGAATATACATTATTATAAAGATCGCAAGAGTGATGCCGAACGAAAGGATCCATGATGTTGCCAACATGAACGTAAGAGCGGCTTCAGACCACTTTCCTTCCGGCATGTCCTGAAAGAAAAATATGGGCCGCAGCATTACTTTCCACCACACATCCAGGTACGCTTTTGCTAAGTTGATCATATTTCTTTCCTCCCCTCAAAAGCCTTGGTCAATGTAACTTCGTCCGCATAATCCATGTCCGAGCCCACCGGAAGACCGTAAGCTATCCGCGTTAGCTTTAAATTCAACGGCTTGAGCAGTTTCGTCAGGTACATTATCGTTGCTTCTCCTTCTACCGTAGGGTTCAACGCGAAAATTATCTCATTCACTCCTTCAAGACGCCTTAACATTTCCTTTACTCTCAAATTCTCCGGCCCTATGCCGTCGAGAGGAGATATCACCCCTCCAAGAACATGATAGAGCCCTTTGTATTCCCTTGTCTTTTCTATCGCGATCAGGTCTTTGGGATCCGAAACTATGCAGACCTTAGACCTATTGCGGGACTCATCGCCGCAGATATTACAGGGATCGCTGACAGTTAAGTTGAAACACTTGGAACAATATTTAACTTGTTTCTTTGCTTCCCCTATCGAGGAAACAAGGTCCTTAACTTCGCCCTCTGATATCTGCAGTATATAAAAAGCAAGCCTCTGCGCTGACTTAGGGCCTACTCCCGGCATTTTCTTGAATTCATCTATAAGCCTTCCAAATGGTTCAGCGTATGTCACTTTTCCACCTAAAACAATCCGGGGATAGAAACACCGCCGGCGGCTTTCTTTAATTTAGATGTCGCCTCATCGCGCGCGCGGCTGTATGCCTTGTTAACCGCATCAGAGATCAAATACTCTGCTCTTGCTTTATCATTTTCAAAGACCTCAGGGTTGATCTTGAATTCTTTAAGCCGGAGGTCGCCGGAGACCACAACCCTCACGCCGCCGGAATCCTCAACGATCTCAAGCTCCTTAAGTTCTTTTTGAACTTCCTTGATCCCGGATTGAATGTTCCGAGCTTTTTTTACCATATCAGTTATATTGCCAAGGCCATCAAAAATCATCGATTTTTCCCCTCAAAACAGGTAAAATATAACGCAGATCGGAACAGAAGTCAAGCGGAAATTATGACTTTTTCATTACTCTACCGCCAAAAATATCAGTAAGATCCTTGACGGAAATACGCTTATTTTCAGTAGAGGCTGCATCATTTTCCTTGATAACACAAGATATTTTCAGGTTTTCGCTAACAACTTTCTCAAGCGCTTCTTCAACAACGGCTTTATTGGCATCCTCTTCAAGACGAAGCTTATGAAAAGCAAACCCCTTCTTAAAACCAATGACCAATTTACCGTCAGACGCATCTACAGGCACACCTTCATGAAGAGATATATATCCGTTTATGCTTTTCCCCTTCACAAGATCGAGGACTTCAGGCCAGTTTTGTTTTACTTTATCCAGAAGGCCGCCTCCTGAAGCAGCAGCCTTTGAAGGCTTGCTTTCTTCAGGCGATACTTTAATAGGAGCTTTTTTTTCGGGCTTACTTACTTCCTGGACTTTATTCAACGCCTCTTTTATTTTTGAGAAAGGCGATCTTTCAGGAGAAACCTTCTTTTCCACTGTCACAGCTTTTTCAACAGGCTCATCTGCTTTAAGGGAACATATTTCTATGGTGACGACCTCGAGCACTAACCTGCTCTGCGGATGCCATCTCATATCGGTTTCCGCTTTTGATATCATCCCGATCATCTTTTGAAGCTCATCAGTTCCGAAAAGTTCCGCCTGCTTCTTTAAGCGGTCAACATGCTCGGTTGTTTCCTCGATAACTTCATCACTTCCCAATTTAGCCAAAAGTATATGCCGAAAGTGATTCAGGATATCTTTTGTCACTTGGGGAACGCTTTTGCCTTCCAGTATAAACTTGTTGACCATATCAAGCGCTTTTGCCGTATCGGCTTTCCCGATCACTTCGCCGAACTCAAAAAGAGAGTCTGCTCCCGCAGTGCCCAAAATAATGGCGACATCATCGTGCGTGATCTTTCCTTCGCAGAAAGATATCAGCTGGTCGAGAAGCGATATCGCGTCCCTCATCGAACCCTCCGAGTTGCGGACGATCAAGTTCAATGCGCTGTCTTCAATGGAATATTTTTCTTTTGAGGTTATCTTCTTAAGCTGCTCGACTATCTTATCATAAGGGATCCGCCTGAAATCCAGCCTCTGGCATCTGGAAAGGATAGTAAGCGGGACTTTCTGCGGTTCAGTCGTCGCTAAAATAAAAATGACATGCTCGGGCGGTTCTTCAAGTGTTTTTAAAAGCGCGTTGAAAGCTTCGGAAGTCAGCATGTGGACTTCATCAATAATATAAACTTTATATTTTCCTTCGACCGGAGCATATCGGGCCTTTTCCCGCAGGTCCCTTATCTCATCTATACCGCGGTTCGACGCGGCGTCGATCTCCATCACGTCAACAGCGTGGCCGTCCTTTATCTTGATGCAGTTGTCGCATTTTCCGCAAGGGTCAGGGGTCGGGCCTTTTTCACAGTTCAAAGCTTTAGCGAATATCCTTGCGGTGCTTGTCTTTCCCGTGCCGCGGGGACCGGAAAAAAGATACGCGTGGGAGATCCTGTTATTCTTGACGGCGTTCTTTATCGTCTGGATTATTGGCTCCTGCCCGATAATTTCATCAAAAACTTGAGAACGCCATTTTCTATATAGAGATATATATGTCATAGGATGATTTTAATCTAAAACCACGATTTTTCCAGTGCTGATTACTCCTTATTTATATATCCTAGGCACCCTTTTCCCAATCCCGCAGACCACTTCATAGTTAACGGTTCCTTCAAGATCGGCAACTTCATCGGTCGTAATTTCTTCTTTCCCCTGTTTGCCGATCAATACGACTTCATCTCCAATGCTGACCTTTTCATCATAGGAATTGACCAATGTAAGGTCCATGCATACTCTTCCGACAACAGGAAATTCCTTCCCTTTGATCAACACTTTCCCTTTGTTCGACAATGCCCTTGAGAATCCGTCGGCATAACCGACGGGCAGGGTCGCAATATTCGTTTCTTTATCCGTAACAAAAGTCGATCCGTAACTTATCGGCGTCCCTTTTGGAACACGCTTTACAAAACCTACTTTTGTCTTGAAGCTCATTACCGGCTTCAGGTCAACAGTATCCTTTTTGCTGCCCGGAGGATAAAGCCCGTACATCGAAAGACCTATCCTTACCATATCAAGATGAGCAAATTTATTATATAAAGTTCCCGCGCTGTTTGCAGCATGGATCAAAGGAGCCTTTACTCCGGCATCCTTCAATACCTTCAAGAACTTATCGATCTGCTCTTTCGTGAACCCGTTCGGCTCTTCACCGCGAGCCAAATGAGTGAATATCCCTTCGAGCTCGATCCCTTTTAAAGCAGATACTTTCTTTATCAGCTCGGCCGCATTGTCCGTCGCGCCGACTCGCCCCATCCCCGTATCAACTTTAAAATGGACTTTGACCTTCCTCTTTTGTTTTTCCGCTTCCTTTGACAGCGCTTCGGCCAGCTCATAAGTGTAAACTGTCTGCGAAAATCCATTTTTCACCAAGTCACTAACATTCTCTTTTGTTATCTCACTCAGTATCAGGATCGGGAAATCTATCCCCGCGTCTTTAAGTTCCAGCGCTTCATGAATATTTGCTACTGATAAATAATCAATTCCCGCATCGATAGCTGCCTTAGAAATCTCTACCGCGCCGTGGCCGTAAGCATTGGCTTTTACGACCGCCATGAACTTTGTCCCGGGCTTCAACAGGTTTTTTATTTGACCGATATTATATTTAAGGTTCAACAGATTAATTTCAGCTTTAGTGGAATTCATGCTGCCTTGACTCCCGCGGCTTTTTTAAGTGCTTCAACATATTCATCGGGCAGCTTCACCACGCCGAGATAAACATACCGCATCATGCCTTCACCGTGAAAATCGGACCCGCCGGTGGCAAGCAAGCCGAATTTTTTGGCTATCTCCAGATAACGCTTAATGTCCGCATCAGAATGCTTGCCGTAGTAGATCTCTATCCCTTTAAGCCCGGCAGAAACAAAATCTTTTATCATGTCATCTTTCCTTGATACGGCAGGATGCCCCAGCACGGGAACGCCCCCATTTTTATTTATGGTCTCTATGACCTGTACCGGGGTCAATTTAAAATGAGGGATATAAGCGGGGCCATTGACGCCTAAGTATTTCATGAAAGCCTCGCCGATGGTCTTAACGTATCCGGCCTCTATAAGAGCTCTTGCAACATGGGGTCTTCCGGCTGAGCCCTCTCCGGCAAGCTCAAGAACGCGATCGAGATCAAGGTCAACTTTAACCTTCTTAAGCTTATTAACTATCTTATGCACCCTGTTAGTTCTGTCTTCCTGTATCTTTTTAAGCAGCTCCCGAAATTCGTCCGATCTATGATCAATAAAATACCCCAGGATATGTATTTCGGTGCCGGGAACATCCGTGGAGAATTCAACAGCAGGTATAACTTCAATGCCGCCGATCTTTTTCGCTTCGGCAATAGCAGGTTCAACGCCGTCAACGGTATCATGGTCGGAAATGGCAATGACCGTTAATCCCGCTTTTTTTGCTTCTCTAACTACCTCTTCCGGGGAAAGCAGCCCGTCCGAGAAGTTGGTATGTATATGTAGATCTGCTGGCATAACAACGATTAATTATATAGAAATTTTCCCTTAATATCAAGAAAAACATGAGGGGATCGCTTAAGCGGAGAGAAGCTTGACGGCAAAATAATGGGCTGACAATTCGTTCAATTCATTGAACTTCTGCTCAATATTCTTTTCATTCTCATAATAATGGAATAGTTCGTGAGCGATAAGATATTTCATGGGCTCTATCCCTTGAGACCGGCTGAATAATAACGCCAAAGAATCCCTGTAAATAACGATCGTTCTTGACTTATGTTTATAGCTGCTGAAAACTTTGAGCTCTCCGAATCCGCCCTTCTGCTCACCTTCGATCCTTATCCCAAGCCTATCAGCTATTACCCTTGAATCTCTTGTATGGAATTCGGCGTAAACGTTATCAGCAAGCTCCTCCCCGATAGAGACAGCTTCCTCAATAAGCGCCCTTTGCCTTCGGCCGGGCAGCTTCTGGAACTTTTTGTTACCTGTAAGTTCGCCAAGACCGTATTCTATTTTATCTTCCTTTGATGTTTGCAGGCTTATTTCCATTCCAGCACCGCTCCCCGGTTCAAAAGTTCTTTTTTTAGTACGCCGATGTCCAGGCTCCTCGGCTGGCGCTTACTTTTAACGCATAACGCTCCCGCAGTTCCGGAGGCCTGCCCCATAGCCATGCATACGGGCATGATGCGGACAGATGAAAGAGCTTCATGCGTTACGGATATGGATCGGCCGGCAACGATCAGACTGTCTATCTTTTTAGGGATAAGGCATCTGAACGGGATCCCGTACGGTTTCTCCAGTTTTTTGAAGATGGTCCCCTCTCCTTTGGGATTATGGATATCGATGGGATAATTGTTCAATGCGATCGCGTCATCAAATTGACGCCCTGCCAGAATATCCTTTTGCGTTAAAAGATATTCGCCGGCTATCCTTCTTGTCTCGCGGAAACCGACCTGAGCAGCTGTGGATACGATATATGAATTCTCGAACCCGGGAATACTCCTCCTCATGAACCCATAAACTTCTTCGGCCTGGCGCCTTCCCTCGATCTCCGCTTTTGTCATATCAAAAACATCCGTGCCGTCAACTTTGGGTATCCTTGTAACGTTAAAGTGGAGCTCGTCCGGCCTTGTTGTTTCGAACCATAGGATCTTCTCGCGCGGAACATTTATCTCTTTATTTTTCTTGGCCTGCAAGAATAACTGGTCGATCTGTCCGCGGTTCGGCATCTTGCTTACATCGATACCGGCAAGATTAAAATTTAAAGTGGCGGGCTGGGTTAGATGATCGCTTTCTCTCCCCTTTAAGCATCTGACCTTGGAGTAATAAGCGATATCAGCATCTCCCGTTGCGTCGATCACTACTTTTGAAAAGATCCTGATCTGACCGGATTTCCCTACAGTTGATATGCCCCTTAAGCCGCTTCCAGATAATATAGTTCCGTCGGCAAAAGAATGGAGGAGAAGGTCGACTTTATCATTCCGAACTTTTCTAAGCAGGATGGATCTTAAGCTTTCTGTGTCGAAAACAATATGCGGCTGGCCGAAAAGTTCACCGGGAACACAGGCATTTTCAGACCTAAGATCATCTATTATTTCCCCGAAAATGCCTCCGATAAGGTCTTTTCCGTCCTGTTTCGGGACCATAAAAGGATTAACGAGGCCCGCTGTCGCCATGCCCCCCAGAAAACCGTAGCGCTCGACTAAAAGCGTCTTTACTCCGAGCCTGGCGGAAGAAAGAGCGGCAGCGGCACCGGAAGGGCCGCCTCCAACAACTAAAACATCGGTATTTAAAACAGAAGAGCTCATTCTAGGAGGTCAACAACGCCTTTATTTGGATTTTTAAGAACATAGACCGTTCCGTACTTTAAATACATATGCCTGTAAGCCGAGCTCAAGATCTTCCGGTGCTTTGCTTTTTTCAGCTTAAGCTTTTTGCCTGTTAATACTGCGCCGTAGACGGGGGAACCGGCCGCTAGGATAAAAACGAGCGCTAATATAAGGTTATTCTTTAAGAAGTTTCTGGACTTTATCAATTCTCTCTCCAACGACCTTGATGTTCTTGAGATCCGCATTCCCTAAACCCTTGCGTTCAGCAATTACAAGATGCCTTATGTCCATGGGGTCAAATCCCATGATCCTTGCGCCTACCGCATCCGCCGCCACGGGATCGGAACTTACGATAATTATGCCGAGGTCTTTTTTGGTCTTTCCGTCCTCAAGCACTACGGTTGTGCCGTCTATGACCACAATATCACTGGGCCTTATCATATTAAGATCAACGATCACCTCATCAAGGTCCTTGCTCTTGAAATACCCTTTCTTCCGCCCTTTCCCGTAAATGACCCCCATTGTATTCTTAAGAGCAAGTGATACTTTGGATGTCTCGTCATACTTGAGAACGGGGACATTAATAAAAACCTCGCAGTTAAGGATCTCGGCAGCGGTGAAATATTTCTTGTAGCTGCTTCCGTCGGGGACCCAGGACCTCCAGGACCTTCCACTATCCAAGCTATTTAAGATCGCACCTTCTTTTTTGGCCATGGCGGTATAACCTGCCTGATTGAACGCCGTATAGCTGTCGCCCCCAACGACTCCTTCAGCAATAGTGACCCTCCTGGCTCTTCTCTTCTTCGATATCCTTATCAATTCCCTTAGCACTTCCGGGCTGGTCACATATCCTTTGCTGTCCTTGCGGGGCTCATCTACCGAAGCCTTGAGGATAACACGGTTCCAGCGCTCGACTTTTAAAGACAGGTCGCCTGCCGAACGAAGAGCATCCGCAACCGCAGAAGCGATCTCCTTATCCACCTTTGCGATAACCACAACGGACTTTTCGCCGGCGCGGCATGAAGCAGAGAGGATCACAAGCAAACACATGAATAATATTAGTTTTTTGATCATTTTTTACCTTAAAACATTATACACTAAACTTTACATCCATATCTATTTCAAATATCCTCTTCCACGGGAACATGATATTTTTTAATTCCAGGCTCCCCGATCTCAAAAGCGGGTCCAGCAATTCCTCTTTCCTCTCGACCATTTTTTCTTTCAGTAGGTAGTCAGCCTCCGCGTAGCCGGATGAAATATCAAAGATAGACATGCCCTCGCTCTTTAAATGTTCTATGATCTCCGGCCGGACCACCGCCTGGTAAAGATAGTCGTTCGCAAGCGAATAAAGCAAAAATTCCCTGTGATATCGGAGCGTGCTTTCATTCCTCTCCGACAAAAGGAAAGAGATGGAATGCGCAAGCACGATCCCGACAGAATTGGCCGTAGTATTAAATCCGGAAAAGGAAACTATCCTGGAAAGATCCACATTTTTGAGCAGCTGCGGAACGAATCCGGCATCCGCGCCGTTGCAGTACTTTACATCAGCTACAGCGAACGGTTTTTCGTAAACCTTCTCGTTATTCACCTCATCAAATATCCGCTCATCAACTTTCTTTTTGCTCGGCTTTGCCAGGAACAGATCGGGCTGTGATTTTATGGGAGTATTAACAAATAATATTAGGTCGCTTTCATAATCAGAATAGCATGCCTCAACGCCCGCGAGCTCAATATGGTCCGTCACGACCTCATCGATCGACTTATCTTCATATAAAGAAACTATCCTGGCTCCCCTCTCATCAAGATATTTAACGAAAACTTTAGGGCGCTTTACGCTCTCGCTTGTCTTCGCCCGGCAAATAAGCAGGGAGGACAGTTCATCGGCCCCGGTCACTATACCGGCTTTGCCGGACACGTCGCGCTTTTCTATCATCCTCTGAAGATTTTCTTTTTCTCCTTCATGAAGCCCCTGCTCGCTTGAATCTTCCACCCCCAGGACCAGATGATCGATATCCCCGTCAGCCAGGACCTCAACGGCCACTCTATTGATCTCGTGGTTCCGCTGTCTTGTTTTTAAATAATCTTCCAGTACCTCTCTCGGTATCCTCTTCCTCAGACAGTCGACCCTTTTAATGTCATCTTTTTTACTAGATCTCGCTATTTTGGAGTACTCAAAAATATCTCTGCAGTACTCGGCGCTTTTTTTATCTTCCGCTGTAACAGATAGCCTCATGATGATAGAAAAAGCGTATATTTTGAGATGCGGATTATGTTTTCTTATCTTTGAAAGCAGTTTTAATCGCGACATAGCCTCCCCAAAACTGCTATCATGCTTTCTTGACTGTACCAGCCCTCCAAAAACCAGCATATCGATAGACAATATCAAAATATCAACTTCAGGGACCACATTTTCCAGCCAGCGGACCAGTCTTTCGTGGTTGCCGGGATGTTTAATGTCCCCTAATAATTCCTTTGGCGGAAGAAGCAGATCGATCCCGGCTATCTTTGAGATATAGTCAGGATATTTTGTATTGCAGGGCCTGCTGTCCAGCGGAAGAAGAGCGGCTCGACTTATCATTTATCCAACTTTCCTATTTCGGCTTTGAACTTTTTGGTGGCCTCATGAATTGAGGTAGAGCTGTCGCCCGCGACGATCGCACCGATCATCAGAGCGGCAACACCCGCGTCCCAGAGCAGAGGCACATCGCTAGTCCTGATAAATTTCTGGGTCGGCACTATGACCGGAAGAGGAGAGGTCACGGCAATAGTAATGTAATTTTGCAGGTCTGACACCGTCAGGTCTTTTCCGTAGTCGGACTTTGGGATTATTGCGGCTTCAAGGCAGTCCATTCGCAGATCCTTAAGCTCCATCAGCCGTTCAACAGAATACTCCTCGTTCAAAGCGGCGACTTTACCAAAACCTTTCAAGTTGAACATCCAGTTCGGGATCCTGCTATGAAATAGATCGAAGAAATCTATCCCCATTTTTTTCAGCGCCGCCATATCTTCTTTCGCCGGAAGGATCTCGTTGCCGGGAACAATGCCGACAGGGACCTTCACTTTATCTAATATCGCTTTGACCGCTTCTTTTTCCTGATCAAAAGGCCCGAAAACCGTGCCCGAAGCGGCATGCTTCATGTTCATATGGATCTTTATGGCATCTGCTCCGCCGCGCTCCGCCGCCTCGGCAAGTTCAGCGGAATTTTCAGGCAAGCTGACGATCAGGGTCAGAGGTTTTTCTTTGAAAAGTTTTAATAATTTACTCATGAATATTTACGATTTTACCTTAACTTCCATATTATTGCCACTTTCTCATTATTCTTCTTGCCGGCGGTCTCGGAATTCAGGAGCGCTTCCATAAGAGTAATATCCGAAAGGCTGGAAAGGTCCGTTATCCGGTCCCGAAAAACGATCATTATCTGAGGAAATATCGCTCCCGCATCGCCGTATTTTTTTGAGCTCTCAATAATGCGGCGCAGATCAGTTTGTATTGAAGCGATCGTGCACATTTTGCTGGAGGCATTTCCGATGCTATGCCTGATGCACCCTTCTGCCTCGACAATATGCAGCCATTTTTCTTTTCTGGTAAAGAACAGAAGCGGGCGGCGCCTCAGCTCCTGAAAGACAGAGAACTTTCCGGTATCACCGCAGAGAACGAGATCCTTATGCTTTGTTTTGATCTCCCTCACAAGCATATCCTTTAATTGCCGGGTGTTCAGCCGCCTGCCTTTTTTCTTTTCCATTTTTAAACTGCCGAAAGCCGATGCCCTTATAACGCCTTTGCGAATATCAACATCAATATTCACATGCACGGTGCCGGGAAGAGCACCCATAGAGATCACCTTGTTCTGCGCTTCAAGCTTGACCCTTACAATATCTGATTCTTTGGGATAAGGGACAGACCGCTCGACCTCCTCATGCACCATGGAAAGAGCCGCTCCGATAGCGGAAATAACAGCCTGATCTTTGGCCAATTTATATTTCAGCCCCATTTTCTTGCCGAGATAAGGCACCAGCGCCGCCGCTCCCCCGCCCCCTCCGATCAATTTCAACCCGCCCGGCTCCAGGCCATACCCCCCTGCAAGATCGCGGACAGCTTTCTCAAGCTTTCCGGAAGCAATATCCAGCATAGCCAGGGCAAGATGTTTGCCTGACGTGCCGACCGTCTTTCCGGCATGATCGAACATTCTCTTGACCGAACTTTGGTTCCCGTATGCCCAATCGGAAGATCTTACAAACCCCAGATAATTGGCAGCACATGTCGGCGTCACGCTATATAGATTCCTGCCGTCGGAAAAAGACAAATAGCCGTTAATGTCGCCCGGCTGCGGCTGTATGAATTTTACTTTAAGTTTATTGAAGCTCTTTGGTTTTGAAAATGAAGCATAACTTATCCCCGCAATGTGAGCGCTTCTCGGCCCGACATCCGCCAGCTCATTCTTATCGATCCTTGGGAGAGAACCGCCTGCAACACCCAAAGTCCTTACGTCCAATGTCTTCAAGTAGAGCCTATGCTCGCCCAGAACGGCGGGTCTTATCTGCGAAACACCGTTCCTTATCAAGGAGATATCGGTGCTTGTCCCGCCGACCTCAATAAAAACGCCGTTGGATATCTTTTCATGAAAGAGCGCCGCCCCCACCCCAGCAGCAGGACCGGAAAGTATGGTAAGTATCGGCCTTTTGCGCATTTCTTCCAGGCTCAACACTCCGCCGTCGCTTCTTACCACCATGATCGGGGCAGTTATCTTAAGGGACCTGATGGCTTTCTCTGTCTTTTCAGCTGCATCTATCATCCTGGGAAGAATGCAGGCGTTAACAATGGCTGTTTTTGTCCGGGCGCGGAGCCCGTAAAGTCCGGAAATATCGGACGTGGCAGTACAGGGAACGCCAAGCTTACAGGCAACTTCAGCGATCCGCTTCTCATTCTCGGAATCCTCCGTCGAGAACGCTTCCGCGATCACCAGAACGCGCGCTCCAAGTTCTTTCAATTCCAGTATCATGTCCCGCACTCTGCTGTATCTTATCCCTCTGCCGATATCATAGAACTTGGAAATGACATTGATCTTTTTGTTGGATAAAAGTTTTATTCCGGAGATATTAGCGGCCATTTGCACAAAAAAGCCAGAGAACCCGGAACCGAGAGAGATCACCCCGACAGTTGAAACATCCCCCTCAAGAAGCGCGTTAGTGGCCTGTGTGGTGCTGTGGGCGACAAGAGAAACATCTTTTGCGGAGATCTTGGACCGTTTAAGAAGGACTTTTAAAGAATCAACAACGCCTCGGGCAACACCAAGGCGGTCCCTGTGAGTAGTTTGAACTTTCGCTTGGCCGACGAGCTTAAGATCTGGATCTCCTATCGCTACGGCGTGGGTAAAAGTCCCTCCTACATCAACCCCGATTCTGATTTTTGGCATTCTTGGCCTCTTCTAAGCTTAAATAGCATCCGCAGTACTTCTGCCTGTAAAGACCCATTTCTTTGGACAGGTCGATCGACCCCCTGTAAAGCGGCCTGAAATCCTGATAATAAAATTCTATGTCATATTTTTTGGACATTTCCTCGCCGACCTGTCTTACAATGTCATGCTTTTGGTAAGGGCTGATCAGTATCGTTGTGGTAAAGGCGCTGAAATTGTTCTGCTTGGCGCAATGCGCGGTCCTTTCAAGCCTTAATCTGTAGCAATGCTCGCACCTGTCCCCGCCTTTGGACTCCACTTCCTTTTTGAACAGTTCAATATCATAGATGCTATCGATCATTATGTTCAACTTTTCTTTAGCGGAGTAATTCCTCAAGGCCTCGATACGCTTTCCAAACTCTTCTTCAGGGTGGATATTGGGGTTATAAAAAAAGCCGGAAACTTTTGCCCCCTGCAAACGAAGCTCCCTGAGTACCGACGTAGAACACGGTGCACAGCAGACATGAAGCAGGAGACTTCCGTTCATTTGTCTCTCCTAAGCTAAATAAGCTTAAGTTCTTTTAAGACTTCTCTTATCTCTTCTTTTTCTTTGTCGTTAACAGGGACCAATGGCAGACGGAGCCCTCCGACAGGATGCCCTGTCATCTCGAGCGCCGCTTTTAACGGTGCGGGATTGGTCGTGATAAAAAGCACTTTAAATATAGGGGAAAGTTTATCATGGATCTTTTTTGCCTCATCTTTTTTACCCTGATGGAACAGCTCGCACATTTTTTTAATGTCCTTGCCGACTATGTGGGAAGCTACGCTTATCACGCCGTATCCGCCGCGCTCCATGATCGAATATGTTTTATCGTCATCGCCGCTGTATATCACAAAATCTTTCGGCGTTTTCTTGCGGATCTCCGCGACCTGGTCCATATTCCCGCTCGCTTCCTTTATGCCCACTATATTCTTTATTTCAGCAAGCCTGGCCACCGTATCCGGCAGCATATTGATCCCTGTGCGGCCGGGTATATTGTAAATTATTATCGGGAGTGATGTGGCATCTGCTATCGCTTTAAAATGCTGATACTGCCCTTCCTGGGAAGGCTTATTATAGTAAGGAACGACTATCATTATCCCGTCTACGCCGATCTCCTCCGCTTTTTTGGTGGATTTGATCGCAGTGGCGGTGGAATTTGAGCCGGTGCCGGCAATGATCCTCACTTTTCCTTTGACCGCTTTTTTAACGACCCTATAAAGCTCGTACTCCTCGTCATGCGTCAAAGTCGGGGATTCTCCGGTAGTTCCGTGCACGACAATGCCGTCCGAACCGTTCTCCGTCAGATAAACGGCCAGTTTTTCAGCGGCGGCGTAGTCCATTGACCCGTCCTTTTTGAACGGTGTTGCCATCGCGGTCAAGACCATCCCGAAATCAACCATGCTCATTACCCCCTATTTGATCTTAAATTCTTTCTTTAATTCCTTGATCTTATCCCTTATTTCCGCCGCCTTTTCGAACTCCAATGCTATGGCGGCAGAGCGCATATCCTCTTCCATTCCCGTTATTATACTAGAAATCTCGTCTTTTGGAATGAAGTCTTTTAGGCGCTTGACCTCTTCTTTTTTCGCAAGCCTCATGTTCTCCCTTATATCATTGACTTCCTTAACGATGGTCCTGGGTTTGATCTTATGATCTTTATTGTACTCAAGCTGAAGCTTTCTTCTTCGGTTCGTCTCTTTTAATGCCCTGGCCATCGACTTCGTGGTCTTATCGGCATATAAGATCACTTTCCCTGCGGCATTTCTTGCGGCACGCCCTATTGTCTGCACGAGCGAGGTCTCCGTCCTGAGAAAACCTTCTTTATCCGCATCAAAGATGGCCACCAGAGAAACCTCCGGAAGATCCAACCCTTCTCTAAGCAAGTTGATGCCGACAAGGACGTCAAATTCTCCGAGCCTGAGCCCCCTAAGGATATCTATGCGGTCCAGTGTATCAATATCAGAATGAAGATATTTGACCCGAAGCCCGGCCTCAGAAAGAAAATCCGCCAGATCTTCCGCCATCCGTTTGGTTAAAGTAGTGACCAGTACCCTCTCTTTCTTTAATATCCGCGCCTTGATCTCCTTGATCAGGTCCTTTACCTGGCCTTTGGAAGGCTTAACTTTAACTTCCGGATCCACAAGGCCTGTGGGACGGATTATCTGTTCGGCCACCTGGTTACTTCTGGATAGCTCATACTTCCCGGGTGTTGCGCTGACATATATGACCTGATCAAGATGCTGGTTGAATTCCTTAAAGTTGAGAGGCCGGTTATCAAGCGCTGATGGGAGCCTGAACCCGTATTCCACAAGTGTGGTCTTGCGCGATCTGTCTCCCTCATACATTGCACCTATTTGGGGGACCGTTACATGCGATTCATCGATAAAAACAAGGAAATCCTTAGGGAAATAATCCATCAATGTCCCCGGCGGTTTCCCCGGCGCCCTCCCCTCCATGTGCCTGGAATAATTCTCTACGCCGCTGCAGTATCCCATCTCTCTTATCATTTCCACATCATATTTTGTCCGCTGCTCCAACCGCTGGGCTTCAACCAGCTTATTCTGGGACTTTAACACTTTAAGCCTTCCGGCGAGTTCTTGCTCTATGGATGCGATAGCGCCTCCCAGCCTGTCCTGGAAGGTGACATAATGCGTCGCGGGATATATCCCGACACTTTCCTTCTTCTCGAGGACCTCACCCGATACATGATCGATCACATATATCTTCTCTAGCACATCATCAAATATCTCCAGGTGCACGATATTATTTTCATAAGCGCGGACAATATCGATGGCGTTCCCTCTTACGCGGAATTTCCCGCGGGCAAGTTCATGATCATTCCTTTCATATTTCATCGCGACAAGCCGCCGCAGTACTTCGTCCCGGTCGCATTTCTGCCCGAGCTTCAAAAGCAATGCCGCTTTAAGATAATCTTCCGGTTCTCCTAGGCCGTAAATACATGAAACGGAGGCGACAATAATAACATCGCGGCGCTCCAACAAGGACATCGTGGCGCTGTGCCTAAGCCTGTCTATTTCTTCATTGATAGCAAGGTCCTTTGCGATATACGTATCCGTGTGCGGCACATAAGCTTCCGGCTGATAGTAATCATAATATGACACAAAATACTCGACCGAATTATTGGGGAAAAATGTCCTGAACTCCTGGCAAAGTTGGGCCGCGAGCGTTTTGTTGTGAGATATGATGAGGGTAGGCTTGTTAAGATCCGCTATAACGTTCGCCATGGTGAACGTTTTTCCGGAACCGGTAACGCCAAGAAGTACCTGCTCTTTCATGCCCTTAGAAAGGCCTTTCGACAATTTATCGATGGCGTTGGGCTGGTCGCCTGCGGGCTTGAAGCTGGAAACTAGTTTGAACTTATCCAAGTTTAGAAACGATCTCCTCTATGCTTTTTTGAAGACGGCCTTTAGTGCTGTTATTAATGACCACGAAGTCCGATATCTTCCTGTATTCCTTATCTGATCTCTGGGAAGAGATCCTGTGCAAAGCTGCTATTTTCTTGACCTTTTTAGAAACAAGCCTTTTAAGACGTTTACCCTTAGGCGAAAGAACAGATATAACATGATCAACATAGGGAATAAGGCCTATTTCTTTGAGAACGGCGGCATTGACGATCACAAATCTTCTTTTTGACTTCAGGCCATCCTTTATCTTTTTCCTGACCCGCTTCAATATTTCTGGATGGGTTATTTTATTTATCATTCGGAGAGCTCCAGGATTAGAGAATACTATTTCACCGAGTTTTCTCCGATTAACTTTGCCTCCGCGCTTCAAGACCTTGATGCCGAAAGTTTTTACGACCTTATGCCACGGCATACTCTGTGAAGAAAGTATTTCATGCCCGATACGGTCAACATCTATAACATAGCGTGAACGAAAGAATCCTGCGGCAGTGTTCTTGCCGGAAGCGATTGGGCCTGTAAGCCCGATAATGATGGCTTTTTTTTGTTTTCTCATATTAGAATTTCAATCCTATGCTTAGCGTTGATGTTGTTGCGAGCTTCAGACTGTTCATATCGATCGACTCCCCGGAAAAGTCAGAATCGATCCCTGTAAGTATCGGGTCCGTGGTCATCTGATAGCTTACGCGCCAGAATTCCTCAGCATAATATATATCTGTATAGTATATCTTGGCGATCTTGGTCATATCCGCTCCAAGCGCCGCCGTAAGCGGCAGGCCTCCACCGCCTCCCCCGATCCCCACTTCGCCTTTCCCTACATTCAGGCTGAAATACATATTTCCCTCTATCGGCAGTATCGGCACAGTCGAGAACAGATCGTCGAATGAATTTTGCATATCAGGATCATCGGTTGAAGGCTTCATCATCATGGTAAGGCTTCCCCTGAATAAGATCGGCAGGAAGAAAAGCCGTGATTCAAGCCCGGCCTTTAAAAAAGTAAGGTTGCTTAACTTCGCGATCGCTGCCGCCTCCGGCGACCCGGGATCAGTGTTAATGCCGACCTCGCTTTGCCATTGCTCCCAATCAAGAGCAAAAACAAGCGGCTTCTTGAAAGCAAAACCGAATTTCAATTTACTTGGGAGGACTATCGGCGGAAGGGTGCTGCCAAGCATAATGAATTTTTCGGCCTCTGTTTCATGCGTAGGCGCATCATAGTACGGATACCACACTTCGCCTTCTACTGTGGGCATTTCGGAGTTTTGATCTATATAGTTCTGTACGTAATGGACAACGTTTGTTCCAGACAGTATTAGTTTCGCGCCGTTGAAGTTCTCATACATAAAGCCCGCGCTAAAGCCGTCATTCGGCTCCCACATGGCGCCTATATCCATACGCAGCGCCGATCCGGAATACCGCCCCGCCACTACAGCTCCGGCGATCTGCGCTTCCTGTGTGGGACGGGTAGCGACCTCCTTAGATATATAACCATCGGCGACTGTAGACTCCATAGTGACCCAGTACATGGCTTCAAAGGAAGTAAAACTCTCATTTAGATCAGGATATAAAAATCCGATATTACCGTTATTGTCATCACTCACGATCGATATATTATTATCGATGTTCATATTATAGGTTATAGGGATGACGTTGACCCCCCAATCGATCGGACCGGTCTTAAAACCGGCGGTGACAACAATGCTCTGTTGGTTCACGACCGTATTACTAAGATTAACATTTATCCAGTTAACCTCATTGGTGCTTTGATCCAGGAACCTGTCATATACGGCCGCATCAGAAGTGGCCACAGGAGCATTGTCATCCCAAACCTCTATAAATCCATCGTCCCTGATAAGAAGTCCGTCGCCGCTGCCGTCTATATTATTAAATCCCCGCATATCAAAATTAATATCCACCATTTGAGGCATGGTCGCGTTCATGTTAATGCTTAAAGCTGTCGGCCTTTCCCTCGCGAAGCCAAATCCCAGGTTTTCGGAAACCCGGAATGCCAGGCCAAAATAGTTTATCCCTCCGCCCTTGGAATATTCATCAAGTAGAGGTATCTGCCGTGCTTCCGGTGTAGTTGCCGTTCTGTCATCGGTGAATCTAAGAGCTATGTTCGCGGTCGCCCCGTCAAAATCTTCTGCATCCATCACCTGGTCATTGATAAAGTATGTATCCGATCTGCTTGCAATGGGATTTCTCACCAAGCCGCTCATTCCAACAGCTACTTCAATGGTATTGACCTTCATAAGGCCCGCAGGATTGGCCCGAACAGTGGTCACGCTGTCTGAAAGTGAGGTGAACTCACCGTTCAAGCTTGGCTGGAATAAAGGAGGCTGTGTGTAGTCATAAAGATATGTATTGCTGATATCGGCAGTTAGACCATGGCAATGAACAGGATACAAAGATCCTGCAAGCAGGGACAAGACAAATATAATATGTAAAAGCTTTTTGATCACTGCTCTGGGGTTAATTTTTGCTGTCTTTATAGCATAAAATAAGGGGGATTACAAATTCATATTATGGTGTATAAACGCAAGGCTAAAGCCTTGCCCTACAACAAAAAACAGATTGGCTCATTATTCGTTGGGTTCATTATTCGTAGGGCAACCCTTTTAGGGTTGCTTTTCAATATTGTTAATATCAAATTCAAATGATCCTAGGAAAGGGTAATCCAAATAACACTCAACTATGCCGCGTCTAACAGGATTTTCAAAAATATAACGCGTAACTTCCTTAGTATCCATCTCACACCTCAACACATGCTCATAATAATTAATCTGCCATAATGGCAAAGCAAATCGTTGCTTATACCAAAAACCGGTTTTTTGCTTGAACATTGAAATAAATCTCAAAAAATCGGAATTACCGTCAATCCCCTCTAGTAGCAAGTGAAGATGATCGGGCATAAAACAATAAGCCCAGACTATAAAACCATGCTCTTTAGAAAGATCCCTTAAGAATCCGATCATCTGCTTAATTACGACTGGATCACTAAGAATAGCTTTCTTATTGATAGTACATATGGTCACAAAATAACGATAATATCCTTTATACGCAAAATCTCTCAGGCGCAGCCTCTTCTTATATGTTACTTGGAATTTCATGCCCCTCCAATAAACGCAAGGCTAAAGCCTTGCCCTACGTCATATATTTGTTGCTTTTTTTGCAGTAAATATCAACTTCTTCCCGTCAGTTCGAATCAGAACAGCGCCGTCTTCATCGGTCCGATATATTTTAACTTTGGCCTTTTTCAACCTATCAATGATCTCTTTTGACGGGTGGCCGAATTTATTCTTCAGCCCAACAGAAATGATCGCATATTTAGGATCGACCGCTTTTAAGAACTTATAGGTCGTAGAAGTTCTGCTCCCGTGATGCCCGGCTTTCAAAACCTCACTTTTCAGGCGCGCTCTATGCTTAAGCAGGAACTTCTCCCCTCCATGCTCCATGTCCCCCGTGAAAAGCATTGAAAAGTCCTTGTAGACCAGTTTTATAACTATGGAAACATCGTTAAGATCTGTCTCTTGTGACTTCACTATGCTGTTAGTTGGGTATAGAATAAACCCTTTCACTCCTCCGCCAAGATCGATAGTCTGGCCGCGCCGCCCAAGTTTATAAGCGATACCCTTCTTATCGATAAGCTTCAAAAATTTAAGATAAGAATATGAAGTATGCGGTCTTCCGCTGTCTATCACCATTTTAACCGGGACTGCCTCAATGACAGAAGCAAGCCCGCCAACATGGTCATCATGGGGATGCGTTAGTACTACCACATCCAGCTCATTGATCCCGCGTTTATGGATATATGGGATAACTATTTTCTTTCCGATACTTTCCTTGGCTCCCTTTGCCTGATGACGCCCTCCTCCATCGATCAGCATTGTTTTTCCGCTCGGCGATTCAACCAGTATAGAATCACCCTGCCCAACATCGATAATGGTGATCGCGAGTTCATTTTTTAGCGGCGAAGCATCGGTGGAGGTCGCGGAGGCGGCAAAATTCCACACAAGAACGGAAAGAACGGCCAAGACCGCGATCGCAACTTTGAACCTATCAAGCTTGAATTTAACTTTTCCCTTTAACATCTCTACTCCCCACCCGACGATTATATAGTACCCGACTATCATCGGCAAAGCCGGCGGAACAAAAAATCGACAAGCAAAAGGTAGGTGTGAATAAAAATAAACGATGGAATTCAGGACCATCAACAGGAGAAGAAGGAAGTTATTGATTATCATGGAGATCGGCAGAAAAACGGCTCCTGCCAAAACAGAAAAGAAACCCAGTACAACTATGACCTGTATCCAGGGAATTATCGACATATTAGCAAAGATCGAAACAAAAGAGACCTGGCCAAAGTTATAGAGGATGATCGGCGATGTCGCCAAAGCAGGAGCAATTGCTATAGAAATAAGGTTCGCGAAGAACGGTGGCATCTTTCCTTTTAATTTTTCCTCGAAGGCCGGTGCAACATAGAACAGCGTCCACGTCGCCATAAATGACAGCTGGAACCCTACCGCAAAAATATTCAGCGGGTTCATGATAAGCAGGATCAATCCCGAAAAAGCCAGAGTATTATAAAATTCATTCTCCCTCTGGAAAATATTCGTTAGCAGAGCCACCTCTCCCATGATACCCGCCCGGATAACGGACGGGCCGGCGCCGACCATAACAACGAACATAAAATTAAATACGGAAACAAGGACAGCCCTGATCCGGGAAGAAAGCCCGGCCCCCTTAAGAAGAGAGGCGGTTACACCAAGAAGTATCGACATATGAAGGCCGGAGACCACCAAAAGATGCACTACTCCTGCATTTCTAAAATTTTCTTTAATGTCATCAGGAAGCGGGGACACCTTTGAGCCGAAAATAATGCTGCCAAGCAAAGACGAATACGGCTCCTTCAGGGTTTTCCTCAGGGAAGCGAACAGCTTATTTTTTATGGCAATTGTCAGCTTTTTGACCGGGTTCCCGGAATTCCCGCCTAATACTTTTAAGCTTTGAGTTCTGCCGCGAAACTGGGCATAGACCCCCCTATCTTCCATAAGCTCTGTGTAGGACAAAAGCCCAAAATTGCCGGTTGAGGTTATTTTTGAGAGGATGCCTTTTACCTTTATGTTGCAGCCATATGCAACACCCTGAGATCCACCATTTAAATAAATTTTGACCTTCCCGCTTACGCTGCGCTCCCCCATCTTTTTAGCATCAAGAGTAAACAAGGTCTTATCAGCGGTTGCCCGGGGCTCATCAGCGATCATTCCAGCCAAAGTTACATACTTATCATTAATAAAATTCGAAATATTGTTCTTCGGCGGAGGGAGTGTCGCGAATTTATAAGCAAATAATCCGGCCAGAAATACTATAGCTATGATAACCTGGAATGGCACTTTTCTCTTAACAGATAAGTAAAAAACCAAACTAACTGACCCAACCATCATGACCAGCACAACAACAAAAGGAATGTTCGAGAATTTAGCTGCAATGATCCCCAGGGAATACGCGAAGAGGAAACAAAGGATCGGCGAAAGCACCTTAGTTCACCTTAAGATAAGGCGATAGCTTTTTGATCTTCTTGTCTGAAATGCCGCGGATCTCTTTCAGCTCGGAAATATCAGAGAACCGCCCCTTCTTATCCCGGAGCTCAATTATTTTTCCTGCCGTCGACTTGCCGATCCCCGGCAGGCTGACCAATTCAGATTGGCCTGCGGAATTTAGGTTGACGATCGAAGGTCCGGCTTTTTCGCTCTTTTTTTTAAATGGACTTAAAGCAACTGTCGGCGCTCTACTTTTATATGGAATAATTATTTTTTGGCTGTCGGAGAGCGCGGAAGCAAAGTTTATATTTTCAAGATCAGCGTCTTCAGCCGGACCGCCGGCTAATACGATCAGGTCATAGACCCTGTCGCCGCCTTTTAATTTATAGACTCCTTCTCTCTTTACCGCGCCGCTTACATGCACAATCATCCAAGACTGCTCTTCAACGGCAGCATTTTCCACGGGAGCCTCGCTTATCAAAACTTCAGCGCTCTCACCAGAAGAAGCAATATACCTGTTAAAGAATGCTACAGAACAGCCGATAACAATAACTCCAACAAGCCCTACTATCATGATCTTTTGTTCTTTTGATAATTCCGGCAGCATAGTTACATAATAGTTAGCAATTGGCATGCCACATTATCTTAAGAATAAAATAAAGCTCCTTGATGGAACTTTACAACATTCGCCGACATTCACTACACTTTTAAAAACTTTTTAAATTATTTTCCCTAAAACTATTGAAAAAAGATTTAATGATGTTAAACTATTTTTATCTTTTATTTTTAACAGGAGGGAATATTAAAAAATGGAATTTAAAGGAAAAGTCCTGGTCATCGGCTGCGGATCCGTCTCTCAATGCGCAATACCTCTCATCCCGAAGATATTAGGCGTCCCTCACAAGAACGTAACGATAATGGACTTCGTTGATAATAAAGCCAGAGTGAAAGACTCCATAAAAAAAGGCATGAAATATGTGATGGACAAGATAACGCAGGACAACTACAAGACCATTCTGCAGGAGTATGTCGGAGCCGGAGACCTGATAATCGACCTTGCATGGAACATTGACTGCATTTCAATGTTGGAATGGTGTCGAGAAAATAAAGTATTATATGTAAACACTTCCGTTGAAGAATGGGATCCTTACAAGGATACTGAACGCAATGATCCCACAAAATACACGCTTTATACAAGGCACATGGAAATACGCAAAATGCTGGAAAAATGGGGCGATAACAAAGGCTCAACTTCCATTGTAGATCACGGTGCTAATCCGGGGCTTGTTTCACACTTCACCAAGCATGCCCTAATTGATATAGCTAGAAAGATCGTAAAAGAAAAGCCGAAAGATCCGCGAAAAGAACAGCTTGAAGTCGCGCTGGAAGAAAAGAACTTCGCAAAGCTCGCTCAACTTACAGGTGTAAAAGTGATACATATTTCAGAAAGGGACACGCAGATCACCAACAAGCCGAAAGAAGTGAATGAATTCGTCAACACATGGAGCATCGAAGGCTTCTTTGAAGAAGGTGTTGCCCCTGCCGAGCTCGGATGGGGAACTCATGAAAAATATGTCCCAAAAAGCGCCTATTTCCACAAAACCGGGCCAAAGAACCAGATCTGCTTGCGTTCAATAGGAATGAAGACCTGGGTACGGTCCTGGGTCCCATGCGGCGAGATAACCGGGATGGTTATCCGCCACGGAGAAGCTTTCAGCATATCCGACCGCTTAACGGTTTGGGAGGACGGCAAGGCGGTTTACAGGCCGACCGTTCATTACGCATACTGCCCGTCCAACGCAGCGATAAACTCCCTGCATGAACTTGAAATGAGGGAATTCAAGCTCCAGGAAAAGCAGAGGATCATGTCAGACGAGATCATTGAAGGCCGGGATGAACTGGGCGTGCTCTTGATGGGCCACGACTTCAAGTCATGGTGGTGCGGCAGTCTGCTGGATATCCACAGCGCGAGAAAGCTTGTTCCCCATCAGCAGGCAACAACTCTTCAGGTCGCGGTATCTGTTGTTGCGGCCGCCAAGTGGATGATAGAGAACCCGAACTCCGGGTTCTGCATGCCGGATGACATAGACCATGAGCATATACTGAAGACCTCGATGAAATACATTGAGCCTTTTGTTTCGCAGGCGGTGGACTGGACCCCCATAAAGAATCTCAACACCACTTTCACCAAGTACGACCTGCACAGGCCCAAAGACGATGATGTATGGCAGTTCACTACATTTTTAGTGGACAGGGACATGGCGTCACAGGCAAAAGAAGTCGCGCCTGGCACACAGCTGTAAAATGAAGAAAAAGAAAAAAACGAACGGTTCCTCTAACGGCTTGAAAGGTTCCATAAGAAAGGTCCTCAAAAAACACCAGACCCCGCTGATGCTTATAAGCCGTGAAACCCTCAAAAAACAGTACGACCGTTTCAAAAAAAGGCTCCCGAACGTCATGCCGTTCTATGCAATAAAAGCCAACCCTCATCCGGAGATAATCAAGTTCTTCATTAAATTGGGTGCCGGGTTTGATGTGGCAAGCGCCGCAGAAATGGATCTTGTACTTGGCCTGGGCGCCTCTCCGGATAAGGTCATCTTCGCTAATACGATCAAATCAAGCGAGGATATAGCAAGAGCCTACAAGCGTAAAGTTAAATTCATGACCGTCGACAATGAGCCTGAGCTTTATAAGATCGCAAAGAACTGCCCCGGCGCCAAGGTTCTTGTCCGCATAAAAGTCGACAACGTTGGAAGTACCGTGGAACTTTCCCTTAAGTTCGGGGCTGACCCCGAACAGGCGATATTCCTCCTGAAAAAAGCACAGTCACTGGGACTGAAGCCTGCCGGGGTATCTTTTCATGTCGGCTCGCAATGCGTTAATGTTGAGAACTATCTGCACGCACTGGATGTTTCTTCCGCGATCTTTAATGAGGCGAAGGAATTGGGATTAGACCTGGACATACTTGATATCGGCGGCGGCTTTCCGATCAGGCATTTCGACAATGACAGCCATGCTACTTTTAAAAAGATGGCTTCTCATATAAAGAAGAAGATAAAAAGGTCATTCGATAAGAAAACAAAGGTCATAGCGGAGCCCGGAAGGTTTTTTGCCGGCCCTGCGGGAACACTGATAACACAGGTCGTGGGAAGGACTTTCCGCAACAATAAGAATTACTATTATCTGAATGACGGCATTTACGGGGATTTTTCCGGCATCGTGTTCGATCACTGCAGATATGAATACAAGACATTGAAGAGAGGGCAGAAATTCCTATGCACGCTTGCAGGACCGACTTGCGATTCCTTTGACACAATATCAATAAACGAGGATCTTCCCGAGCTTGATGTTGGAAATGTTATATATGTACAGAATATCGGGGCTTATTCCTGCGCCAGCGCTGTCCCGGGATTCAACGGCTTCAAACCTGCGAAGATTCTGATGGTCTAGATCTGATCTATAATTTCTTCCACCAAGGCTTTGCCGCATTTTCCGCTGCCTCATCAATTAAAGATTTTCTCGGGCCCTTGGCCGCCTCTTTTTTCATAGCCTCATCAATTAAAGATTTTTTGGGTTTCGGCATAATAAGAACTTGCATCTTCTCGCTATCGCCTTCTTCGCTTATAAGGG
>JBHPDX010000008.1:0-37253 GCA_042577445.1 Candidatus Margulisiibacteriota bacterium
ACCGGGAACCGATATACTTGTTAACGGGATAAACTGGCCCATGGAAAAAAGGGGCGAAGAGTTCTTCGTCACAAAAGACATGCTCAAGCTTTTCAAGAAAGGCTCGATGATACTTGACCTCATCTCGAACCCGGAAGGGGATTCGCCGATAGAGACGATGCGCCCGACGACCCTTAATGATATATCGTATAAGGTTGACGGCATACTGCATGCTTCATGCTGGGGATGGCCGGGCCTCGATCCCGTGAATATATCAAGGCGGTACAGTATACAGGTGGCGCCTATTGTATGGGATATCGCTGAAAGCGGACTTGATAAGCTCCCTGAGTACCTGAAAAAGATCATTATAAAGCCGTAGGAACACCTGTATTTTTAACCCGAAGAGCACATCAGGATTTATTGACTTTTACGCTTTTTCATATCATAATTCCAACCAAATTTGCGGGTGCAGGAGGTGGTGAAAGAGGAAAAACCCGCCCGAATTGATTATCTTACCAATCGATCCTTGCTTTCTTTGTTCAAGTTTATGCTATCGATAGAGTTCGTGTATGACTTGATCCTTGAAAACAAGAACTAAATAAAAAGGAGAAGTGTATGAAAAAGATCGTGTTGTGTTTGATTCTGGTCGTTGTTTTGTCTTTGGTAGTGTGGGGGATGGGGTCGGCGGGCCGTCCGGCGGATGACGACGCGGTGATCATAGAGGAAGAAGTAGGTTATATGGAGGAGGATGACGGAACATCTGAGGAGGGTTATGAATCTTCAACCTCAGAAGCGGATGAGGATGCACGCCAGTATGAGGATCTTAGGGATGATGATCCGACGCTGCAGGAAGAGGAATCTGAATCGGAAGGTGAAGATTACCAATAATCAATGAAAGTAGGCATCACTTACAATCTAAAGACGGAAGTCGAGCTTCTTGACCAATCCCAGCCTCTTGCCGAGGACATGTACGAGGAATTCGACTCGCCTGAAACAATAAACGCCATCCGTGACGTGATAGTTGGCTTGGGCCATGAGTGTGTAATGCTCGGATACGGCAAGCCGGCCGTCGAAAAGATCATGAAGATCGAGGGTGACCTGGATATCGTTTTCAATATCGCAGAGGGTTATTTCGGGAGGTCGCGCGAATCGCATATCCCCGCTTTGCTTGAGATGCTTGAGATACCGTATACCGGCTCCGGTGCGCTTGCCGCAGGGCTTACGCTGGACAAAACGCTGGCAAAGAAGATAATTTCCATTTCCGGTGTCCATACGCCGCCTTTTTATACGATCTGGCCTGACGAACATTTCAATTACAACGTTGTGGATTATCCGTCAATAGTAAAGCTTGCTTATGAAGGGTCGAGCAAGGGGATAAGGCAGGATTCAAAGGTCACAAATAAGTCCGAACTGAAAAAAAAGGTCAAATGGCTTCAGAAGAACTATATGGACCAGCCGATATTAGTTGAGAAGTTCATGCCGGGCAGGGAATTTACCGTCGGAGTTATAGGCAATGACAAACCGAAGATACTGGGGATCATGGAGATAATCCCGAAAAATACGAAGCTGGAAGACTTCATATATTCCCTTGAGGTAAAAAGGAATTATCTGCAGGAGGTCGAATATACGTGCCCGCCCAAGATCAGCGACCTGCTCCGTGGCAGGCTTGAGAGGGCGGCTCTAAGGGTATATAAGGCTTTCAACTGCTGCGACGTATCCCGGATAGACTTTCGCACGGACGGGCGGAACATCCCTTATTTCCTTGAGATAAACGTCCTGCCGGGGCTGCATCCGGTCTCAAGCGACCTGGTAATAATGGCAAGGCTTCTCGGTATCAGCTATAATGACCTGGTAAAAAGCATATTCAATACTGCAGTGGAAAGGTACGGTCTGAAAAAATGACCAAATATGATATTGGCTTCATATTCTGCGGGGATAAAAAAGAGTCCATCCTTAAATGGCTTCATGAAGAATGCAGGCTGAGGGGATTGAGCTTTGTATGGATCAACCAGAACAACGCCGAAGCCGTGCTCCAAAAGATACTCTCGCATAAGATCAAGGTGAATTTCCTGGTGGACAACGAGTCCAATTACTATAATCCCGAGGACATCTTCCTTAAGCTCTGCTATGCGGTAAAGGATAATGGCGGAAGGATCATAGATGATCCCGACGCCGCAAGGTCCTCTGCCGACAAGTCCATAACCCACTTTGATTTCGTAGACGCGGAGCTTCCCGTGCCGTATACAGTGGTGGTCCGCAACTGGCAGCCCGATGATTTCGAGATCACCAAGGAACAGTTCAGGAAGCTGGGAAAGCCTTTTATCATTAAGCCCGCGACAGGGTTCGGGCAAAAAGGGGTAGTAAAGGACGCGTCAGGCGACATAAAACAGATAGCGGAGGCGAGGCACTTTAACAGGGGAGACAACTTCCTCCTGCAGGAAAAGATCATTCCGGAAATGCTCGGGGGCCATATGGGCTGGTTCCGCGTATATTATCTGTTCGGCGAGATAATACCGTGCTTCTGGAATACGGAGACGGGCGAATACCGCCATGTTAGCCTGCGCGAGATGTACAAGTTCCGCCTTCTGCCGCTGGCGAGGATAGTTTCCGAGATCGCCCGCGTCGTTAACATGAAGTTCTTCAGCTCCGAGATCGCGGTCACTGGGAAGGGTAAGGAGAGGCGCTTCGTTATAATAGATTATGTCAACGACCAGTGCGAGCTTTGCGTGCGCCCGACAAAGATAGGCGGCCCGGTGCCGGAAGTTGTCCGGCATGTAGCGGAAATAATGGCGGAGCATGGCTGGATGCACAAGATAGGCAAGAAGCCGATGATCCACCGCGCGATCTGGCTTGCCAAAGCGCAGACAGAGGACGAAACAATATAATCATGAGGCTTGCCGACAACTTTTTTACCCGGCCGAAGCGCCTTGAAAGGGGAGATACGATAGGCATCGTTGCCCCTGCGTGGTCCTTTGACCCGAAAAGCTTTAAAAAAGGCGTTGCAATGCTCGGCAGGCTCGGCTTCAAGGTCAAATATGACAGGTCCATATTCGGTAAACACTGGTCAATGGCAGGCCACGACGAAGAGAGGGCCAAGCAGATAAACAGGATGTTCGCGGACAAGAAAGTAAAGGCCATCTTCTGCGCAAAGGCCGGCTACGGCTCGACGAGGACGATACCTTACCTTGACAAGGCTGTCATCAGGAAAAATCCCAAGATATTCGTCGGCTACAGCGATATAACCATTCTTTTGACATATCTGCAGAGGATAGCGAACATGATCGTTTTTCACGGTCCGGTGGTTTCCAAAGAGATGCACAAGGACATGAGCCCCATTACCTTTAATTACCTGATAAATTCTTTGACCAGGAACGTTCCGCTGGGGGAGGTCCAATTCCCATCTTTGAGGGTGGTGTGCAAAGGGAAGGCAAGAGGGATCCTGGTCGGCGGCAATCTGTCGCTTTTAATGAGCGCCATAGGCACGCCTTATGACATAGACATGGACGGGAAGGTGCTGTTCATCGAGGATGTGGGGGAAGACCTTGAGACGATAGATAATCATTTGCAGCATTTAAAGCAAGCGGGCAAGCTTAAGAAGGTGCGGGGGATCGTCTTTGGCCGCATGGTCGACTGCTATGATATGTCCGGCAAAAAATACCGCATAAAGGATATAATCGGTGATATCCTGGGTGATACCGATATGCCGATCATTGCCGGCTTTCCGTCGGGGCATGCGAGGGGCAGGGGGGCCAATGTTACGATACCGCTTGGCGTTAACGTGGAGATAAATGCCTACAAGCCCAGCCTTAAGTTCCTTGAGCCGGGCGTGAGATAATATCCTGATCTACTGAAATCCTCTGTAAAACTTTCCGATAATCCATTGATGTCAATTAGAGCACCACATAGTAGAGGAGGCTGGATCAAATCGAACTGGCAGGGGATGCATGGAAGCAATCCTGCCTTCCGGCAGGGTTCGCTCCCGGCTCCCATGAGGGCGGGGAAAAAGCTGGTAATTCCGCAAAGCAGGATAACCGAGATCATTTTATACGGGGATAAAGTGACCCTTCAGGAAGTAAAGGAAAAGATGAAAGACTGTATTGACAATGATCATATCTATAATGCCCTTATAGAAGGAGGGCGAATAAAATTGGGTATTGTGCGATGCAGGGCCGGTGTTGGTCATGATCATATAACGAAGCCGAGCAAAAGTTCTGATGGCGTTTATGGGGCCATTGAGATCGAGCGTGTCCATATCGCATTTGCAGCCGTATTGCCCAATGAAGCGCTGACAGTTCATTTGATCAACAGTTACATAAGATTGGCTAGATTCTTTATTGAAGCCGGCCTGCCTGCAGACAGAAAAGTAGGCCATACAGTAAGTGAATTTAATGGTCTCTATATAGGGCCGTATTTCAGGAATAAGTTCGGAGTACGCGTTAAGCTGGAAAATATCGGGCAGTTAGCCGCTTTGCCTGTTGTTGGTGAGCCGAAGGAAGAACACCTGATCAACTTACTTGAGCCACTTCCCGGCTTTCGTCGACCCAAAGTCCGATAACTTCCGCCTTAAATCCCCATGAACTGACGATATCAACTGCTCTTTTGATGTTATCGAGCTGTATTTCCTTTTTTGCGGGATTTCCTGCGCAGTCGTGATGGCCGGCCACGGCTATAACTTTCGATCCGTGCTTTTCGACCGATATCTTTACGCGGGCTATGATCGAATTGACCGTGTTTTCGTCGGAACCTTCAGCAAGGATCTTATTCGGTCCCGGTTCAGTTATCATATCAACGTACTGAACGTTATATTTACCCTTCAAATAGTCGGCTACGGGAGTTTGAACTCTCCCGTCCATGCAATTAATAGCTGTCGCGAAGCTGTTTGACATAATATGCCTCCTCATAATTAAAACCCAATAAAAAACCCACTAGTTATAGCGGGTTTTTTAAAGGGCGGCGACCTACTCTCACGATCAGTTACCCGATCACTACCATCGGCCCTGGAAGATTTCACTTCTGTGTTCGGAATGGGAACAGGTGGTACACTTCCGGAATCGCCACCCAAAATTTAAAATATTAAATAAACAACTGACTACTCTAGTTCACTTTAGTCTAAAACATGGGTCTAAAACATGCTAACTGCGTAATTAGCGGTTCACAGCGGTTAAGCTGTGAAATGGATCAAGACCTCGATCTATTAGTACTGGTCAGCTGAACTCCTTACGGAGCTTACACCTCCAGCCTATCAACCTCGTGTTCTACAAGGGATCTTACTCCCATAAAGGGATGGGAAACCTTATCTTGGGGTGGGCTTAACACTTAGATGCTTTCAGCGTTTATCCCTTCCGAACATGGCTACCCAGCGTTTGCAACTGGCGTCACAACTGGTACACCAGAGGTCTGTCCCTCCCGGTCCTCTCGTACTAGGGAGAGCTCCCCTTCAAGTTTCCTGCGCGCGCATCGGATATGGACCAACCTGTCTCACGACGGTCTGAACCCAGCTCACGTACCGCTTTAATGGGCGAACAGCCCAACCCTTGGAACCTGCTCCAGCTCCAGGATGCGATGAGCCGACATCGAGGTGCCAAACCTCCTCGTCGATATGGACTCTTGGAGGAGATAAGCCTGTTATCCCCGGGGTAACTTTTGTCCGCTGAGCGATGACCCTTCCATTCAGAATCACCGGATCACTAATCCCTACTTTCGTACCTGCTTGACATGTACGTCTCGCAGTCAAGCTCCCTTATGCATTTACACTCGTCATCCGGTTTCCAACCGGATTGAGGGAACCTTTGGGCGCCTCCGTTACAATTTAGGAGGCAACCGCCCCAGTCAAACTACCCGTCTAACTCTGTTTCTCAGGCTACAAACCTGAGGTTAGAACTCCAACAAAACAAAAGTGGTATCTCACTGTTGGCTCTGTGGCACCCGAAAGTACCACTTCATAGCCTCCCACTTATGCTGAGAGAGTGTTACCGAAGTTCAAAGTTAAAGTATAGTAAAGCTCCACGGGGTCTTTCTGTCCTGATGCGCGTAATCCGTGTCTTCACGGATTGCCAAATTTCACCGAGTCTCTCGCCGAGACAGCACTCCTGTCATTATACCTTTCGTGCGGGTCGGAACTTACCCGACAAGGAATTTCGCTACCTTAGGACCGTTATAGTTACGGCCGCCGTTCACTGGCGCTTCGATTCAGACCCTGATATAATCTCAGTCCTCCTCTTAACGTTCCAGCACTGGGCAGGTATCGGCCCCTATACTTCCCCTTACGGGTTTGCAGAGACCTGTGTTTTTGTTAAACAGTTGCAAGAGTCTGGTCACTGAGGCCCATTCAGGCGTGAACCCTACTAGGGCATCTCTTCTTCCGAAGTTACGAGACCATTTTGCCGAGTTCCTTAGCGAGAGTTATCTCGCGCGCCTTAGCTTTTTCTGCCAATCCACCTGTGTCGGTTTATAGTACGATCATCCACTTTTCTCCCTACGAGGCTTTTCTCGTCAGTGTGGGTTTTGTTAGTTCCCCGATTAAAATCGGGTCCTACTCGTACCTCGAGGATAACAAAGTAGCGGATTTGCCAACTACTTTCCCCTAAATACTTGAACCGCAATCCAATAAGCGGCCAACATACCCTCCTGCGTCCCCACTTCGGTCAAACGAAAAGCAGACGGTACGGGAATATTAACCCGTTTGCCATCGCTTACGCCTATCGGCCTCAGCTTAGATATCGACTTACCCTGGGCGGACGACCCTTCCCCAGGAAACCTTAGATTTCAGGCGGACAAGATTCTCACTTGTCTTTTCGTTACTTATGCCGGCATTCTCACTTCTGTCTCGTCCACCGCATCTCACGATACGGCTTCGCACTAGGACAGAACGCTCTCCTACCACTGTACAGGGGCGGACCCCGGTACAATCCGTAGCTTCGGTAGTATGCTTGAGCCCCGTGTGTTTTCGGCGCAGGACCGCTCGACCAGTGAGCTGTTACGCACTCTTTAAAGGATGGCTGCTTCTAAGCCAACCTCCTGGCTGTTTAGGTAATCCTACTTCCTTAACCACTTAGCATACATTTAGGGACCTTAGCTGACGGTCTGGGCTGTTTCCCTTTTGAGCAAGGAGCTTATCCCCCATGCTCTCACTCCCAGGCATTTAAATCTTGGCATTCGGAGTTAGCATGAATTTGGAATCCCTCCCGGGACCCTAGTTCAAACTGTACTCTACCTCCAAGAAGATAGACCTGAGGCTGGCCCTAAAACCATTTCGGAGAGAACCAGCTATATCCGAGCTCGCTTAGCTTTTCACTTCTATCCACAAGTCATCCGATGATTTTTCAACATCAACCGGTTCGGACCTCCATCTCGTTTTACCGAGACTTCATCCTGCTCATGGATAGGTCGCTTCGGTTTCGGGTCTACTATCAGCAACTAATCGCCCATTTAAGACTCGCTTTCGCTACGGCTCAACGTTCAACCGTCTAACCTTGCTGCTAACAGTAACTCGCCGGCTCATTCTTCAATAGGCACGCCGTTACCCCGCAAGCGGGGCTTCGACTGCTTGTAAGCACACGGTTTCATGTTCTATTTCACTCCTCTTCCGAGGTTCTTTTCACCTTTCCCTCACGGTACTAGTTCACTATCGGTCACTGTGTAGTATTTAGCCTTGGATGATGGTCCACCCAGATTCCTACGGGATTTCTCGAGTCCCGCAGTACTTGGGAACATTTCCGGAAGAGCTTGATCTTTCGCTTACAGGACTATCACCTTCTATGGTACTCCCTTTCCATGGAGATTCTGCTAGATCAAGCCTTTGTAACTCCCTTGTGTTTCTGCAAAAACACTGGAATGTCCCGCGACACCGCATGAACAACACTTGCAGGTTATAAGTGCATGCGGTTTAGGCTGTCTTCATTTCGCTCGCCGCTACTATGAAGATCTCGTAGATTTCTTTTCCTCAGGGTACTTAGATGTTTCAGTTCCCCTGGTTAGCTCCCTTTCGGGTATCCTGGCATTACCCAGGATGGGTTTCCCCATTCGGACATCCTCGGATTATTGCTAGTTTGACAGCTCCCCGAGGCATTTCGTAGCCACTCACGTCCTTCATCGCCTCACAGTGCCAAGGTATTCCCCGTGCGCTCTTAGTATCTTGATCCAATTCCGCTAATTCCGCAGTTGGAATTAGTCTTTCTTTTTTGCTAAGACGCTTCTTACATTTTCTATTGTCTATTTCGTCAGTTATTTATTTTTCAAGGATCAGTGCCATTTTAGGCTTATTTTCCGCCGAAGGCGGATCCGCTCTTGGCGGAAAACACAAAAAAACGCACATCAAGTGCGTTTCTTTGTCTTGATGACTTCTACTTTTTTTACTTACTTTATGTTACGTTAAGTTCCAAAAGTGTGAAAATTATACTATTTACAGCAAAAATGTCAAGCGAATTATTGGATTCTTTCCTCTATGAGCTGGAACGTTATGCCTGCCAGCAAATATGCCACCAGGTTGTTCAGCGCCCACATGAATACCAGCTTTGCCCTTATGGCCATGGTTATGTACGTCATTGAAAGTCCCAGGAACGGTCCTACCAGGAAGATCAAAAGGCCGAATACAAGGCCTTTTTGATAACCTTTACCCGGAACTACCGAACCGATCATTGAAAAAACATGAGCAAATATGAAAGCTGACACGAAATTGTAGGCTACCATCTTTATTGCCCATGTGCCGGTCATAGGCTTCCAGAACACTTTTGGCGACATGGCGTAAAGGTCTGCAGTGAACGTTCCGAATATCATCCCGACGACCCAGAAAAGCGCGCCAACAAGCAATCCACCGATAACTATTTTTTTCATATATATCTCTCCTTTTTATTATTTTAGATCCCCTAATCGACCTTTGTGAAGGATAGGGGGGTCAAAAATCCCAAGAAACTGCGTAATAATAGCAAAACTTGCAATAAACCTCAACACTTAAAATTTCAGGCAAATAGACAGCGTTATAAAATTATGAATGAAAAAAGCTATTTGTAGGGTATAATACGGCAATGAATAAAAATGACAAAGAAAACAAAGCCACATTTCATGATCTTGGGATAGCGCCGAAGATAATTGAACATTTAGACAGGCTAAAATTCACGATCCCAACGCCCATTCAATATAAAGCTATTCCGCTTGCATTGGAAGGGAAAGATCTTGTAGGTATTGCCCAAACCGGGACAGGAAAAACCCTTGCCTTCGGCATCCCCATGATACAAATGATATTGGAGCAGAGAGGCATTGGATTAATCTTGGCTCCGACCCGCGAACTGGCCCTGCAGGTTGAAGAGGCTTTGTATGAGGTCGGACGTCCCTATAGGATAAAAACATCGGTTCTGATCGGCGGTTCATCGATAAACACTCAAATAAGAGACCTAAAGAACCGGCCTCATATTATCATTGCAACACCCGGAAGATTGATCGATCATATCCAGCGCCGCACGGTCAAGCTGTTCGATGTTAAATTCCTCGTTCTGGACGAAGCTGACAGGATGTTGGATATGGGATTTGCCCGCGACATTGACGCTATCCTTAAAGTTGTTCCAAAAAAGAGGCAAACTATGCTTTTTTCCGCGACAATGCCTCCTAATATCATAAAAATAGCTACTCAGCATATGCAGTTGCCTGTCAGCGTGGAAATAGCCCCGCACGGATCAACTGCCGAGAATATACAACAGGAGGTCTTTATAGTAGGCGGGGAGAATAAAAGAAGGCTCCTTATCAAGTTGTTGGCGCAATATCCCGGACTGATCCTAATATTCTCAAGGACAAAACATGGGGCAAAAAAACTGAACCAGCATCTTAGGGATAGAGGCGTAAACTCTGCCGAGATACACTCGAATCGAACTTTAGCGCAGCGCCGTGAAGCCCTTGAAGGATTCAGATCGGGCAAGTACCGCGTACTTGTTGCTACGGACATTGCTTCCAGGGGTATTGACGTGACAAATATTGAAGTTGTTATTAATTATGACCTTCCTGACGAGACGGATGCATATGTCCATAGAATAGGCCGCACAGCCCGCGCCGGTAAAGCAGGCCGGGCGATCTCTTTTGCTACGCCTGATCAGGGGGGGAGCATCAGGCGGATAGAAAAACTTATACGGATGGAGATGCAGGTTTCAGAGCATCCTGAGATATTATCAGAAAAATTCGACTATTCACTGCGGGAGCCCGGAAGGTTCAATAGAGGGCAGGGCCACAGGCCGGCAAAAAGTTTTGGGCCAAGACCAAAGCGCCGCAAGCGGTTCGGGTCGTGGAGCGGGAGATAACCTTACCTAATAAGCCTTCTTGACCTATTCTTACTTAGTTTTACTTTTTTGTTTTCTTTCATTCTCGGTAAGATATCTTTTTCTTAATCTTATGCTTTCCGGGGTGACCTCTACAAGTTCATCATCATCAATGAACTCAAGCGCCTGTTCAAGGGATAATTTGATATGGGGCGTAAGTTTAATGGCTATATCCGCAGAAGATGCTCTTACGTTCGTTAATTTCTTTTCTTTACATGGGTTAACGGGCAGATCGTTATTGCGCGCATTTTCTCCGACTATCATCCCTTCATATACTTCAACGCCCGGGCCGACAAATAACTTTGACCGGTCCTGCAGGTTCTCAAGGGCATAAGAAGCTGTTTTCCCTTTTACCGCCGAGACCATGACCCCGTTCTGTCTTTTTGATATCGGGCCTTTATAGCGTTCGTATCTGGCGAATGCGTGGTTAAGGATGCCTTCACCTTTTGTATCCATGATAAAGGCAGCCCTGAATCCAAGCAGGCCTCTTGTCGGGACCATATAGACAAGGCTGGTTATTCCTTTTTTTGAGTTCATTTCAAGCATTTCTCCGCGTCTTTTCCCGAGCTTTTCAATGACTGTTCCGGCAAGTTCATCCGGGACCGATATGAAAGCCTGTTCGATCGGCTCCATTTTTTCATGATTAATGGTCTTAAAAATGACCTTTGGCTGCGACACCTGTATTTCATAGCCCTCACGCCTCATATGTTCAAGTAATATCGAGATGTGGAGCTCTCCGCGTCCCGCGACCTTGAATCCCTCTGCTCCGCCGAGCGGTTCAACCTTCAGCCCTACATTTGTTTCGAGCTCTCGTTCCAACCTTTCTCTTATATGCCTGTTCGTGACGAACTTGCCGGCGCGTCCCGCGAAAGGGGAGTCATTTACCAGGAATTCCATTGTAAGAGTAGGTTCATCTATAATAAGAAGGTCCATTGGCTTTGGGTCGCTTGCATTGCATATCGTTTCACCGATCGTAATATCGGGTATGCCGGCCACGGCAGCAATATCGCCGCATGGTGCTGTGGTCACCTCGATCTGTTTTAGTCCTTCAAACGTAGATAATTTGTTTATTTTACCGGGCTTTACAGAGCCGTCCCTCTTGCAGACAACTATATTCGAGGTTTTATCGAGTGTACCGGAACTTACTCTTCCAACGGCTATTCTCCCGACATAATCATCATATTCAAGATTAGTTACCTGCATCTGAAGCGGTTCTTTGCTCTTGTCAGGGAATGGTTTAACTTTTTTCAGGATAGTTTCAAATAACGGTGTAAGGTCCTTGCCTTTATCATCAAGCTCATATTTTGCGATGCCTTCCCTTGATATGGAATAAATGACCGGAAAATCAAGCTGTTCATCGGTAGCGTCAAGTTTAACAAAAAGATCAAAGACCTTGTCCATTACCTTGTGGGCCCTCTGGCTTTTTTTATCGATCTTGTTGATAACGACAATAGGGCGCAATCCCAATTTAAGGGATTTTGAGAGCACGAATTTTGTTTGAGGCATAGGGCCTTCGTGCGCGTCGACCAGAAGCAGTACGCTGTCGACCATCTTAAGTACTCGTTCAACTTCCGACCCGAAATCGGCATGCCCGGGAGTATCAACGATATTGATCTTATAGTCTTTATAATGAATGGAGCAGTTCTTCGAGAATATCGTGATCCCTCTTTCCTTTTCAAGGTCATCGCTGTCCATTACAAGGTCCTGCAGTTCGTCTCTTTCGGAAAAAGCGCCCCCTTGCCTTAAAAGATGGTCCGTTAAGGTGGTTTTTCCGTGGTCAACGTGCGCGATTATTGCCAGATTGATTATTTTTTTCATAGAACGGTAATTATAACAGAACCAACATAAAATGTTAGAAATATGTGGAAGTATTGAACTCAACAATTAATAGCGTATAATTCAATGTAAAGTCTCCTCAAGAAAGGCGATAAAAACATGGGAATACCTCGATCAGCAATTAAACTATTAATGAGGGAAGGGCATCAAAGATGCTTTTATGGGAGCGTTTTAACGCTTGGCAAACAGCATATCTATGCTTGTGGCAAGGACTTGATCAAATGGAGCGATGAAATGGCTTTCGATCTTAAGAATAAGGATGGGATTATGTTAAAACATGGTGAAAATCTTAATTATGAAGACCTATTCCATTCTCTAGGATTTAAAACGGTCGAAAGTATGGATATTGATGATTATCAGGGGTGTTCAATACTCCATGATCTAAATAAAGATGTTCCAAATGAATTGTATAATAAATATGACCTGATCTATGATGGCGGAACCTCCGAGCATATTTTTAACTTTCCAAAGGTACTGGAAAATTGTTTTAAGATGCTCAAAGAAGGCGGCAGAATAATACATCTTTTACCGACTTCGAACTATATTGACCATGGTTTTTATATGTTTTCCCCAACCGTTTTTTATGATTACTATTCATCTAATAAATATTCAATAAGTGGCTGTTTTTTGTTAAAACTTCCCAGGGACAATAGCCTGCCGAATGAGCCTTTGTGGGATATCTATGAATATTTGCCCGGATGTCTGGATATATATCGGGACAGGGGGATTATTCGCGGGCAGTACGGAGTTTGGATCTCTGCACAAAAGACTAAAGACACAATGATTTATAATTCTATTGAGCAGGGAAGATATTTACATGAGTGGAATAAATATTCTCAAGAACGGAAGAATAGTCCAAATAAAAATGGAACAGTAGGTCCATTTAAGGCATGGTTAAGGGAATTTTTACTGAACAACAAGTTGGCGTCAAAAGCACCAGTAAGCGTATTTTTAGATCGTGTGGCTAGATATTAATGTTTTTAATGGAGCCGAGGAGGATCCGCCTTCGCTGAAGCTTCGGCGGACAGGTCGAACCCGCAGACCTCCAGACTGCCAATTGAACTCAACATTTAATAGCGTATAATTCAATGTAAAGGCGGTGATTTATGGGAAAGGGAGATAAAGGAAGCAGTGAGACAAAAAAGGCCCCACAGAAAACATTAAAAGAAAAGAGAGCTGAGAAAAGGGCGAAAAGAGAAGGTAAGCAGTAGAATGGGTTGATCGCCAAATTATTAAATATTGACCGAGGTATCAGTTAAAATCTGGTATCTCGGTTTTTTGTTGGGGAAATATTAGAAGTTGAGATCTGATAGTATAACCGCATGATTTTATTCTCTTGAATGAATATGACTTAAATCGGATTCCTTGACGCACTATCTTTTTTTATGATAAACTGCGCTCTGTTCCTTTTAAGATGGGCCATTAGCTCAGTTGGCTAGAGCGCGCCCCTGATAAGGGCGAGGTCGGTAGTTCAAATCTACCATGGCCCACCATGCTTGATATTTTAATGGGGCCGTAGTTCAGCTGGGAGAACGCTAGATTTGCATTCTAGAGGTCAGGGGTTCGATCCCCCTCGGCTCCATTTAAATTTTTCGTGATAGGACGGTTGTTTTATGAGAAAAGGTTATCCGTTATTATTGATCTTTCTAGCTTCTTTCGTGATATATCTTTCCGGCTGCAGCAACCCATCGGGCGGCGGAGTTTCTACCGGCTGGCAGATCACCACTGTTGATAATACTGCGGCAAATGTCGGAGAATTCACCTCATTGGCTTTGGATGCGAGCGGGAATCCTCATATCAGTTATTATGACCGGACCAACGGTTATATTAAATATGCTTCATTTAACGGTTCGTCGTGGAGTATCGTGATTGTTGACAACGTTGCAATTTCTGAGAAAGGGTACACTTCAATAGCTTTGGATGCAAGCGGGAACCCTCATATCTGCTATTATAACGGGATCAATGATGAATTGAGATATGTTTCGTGGGAAGGCTCATCCTGGAATATGATCACGATCGAAAGCGTAGGGAGTAACGGCGGATACACATCATTGGCATTGGGAAGCGATAACAAGCCGCGTGTAAGTTATTATAATAGTAATGCCGGGAAGGTTACATATGCATCGCTGGAAGGTTCATCCTGGAATATAGCATCGATAGAAAGTTGCGGCAGCGGCTGGACTTCATTAGCGTTGGACACCAATGGAAATCCTTATATTAGCTATTACGGCAGCCTTGCCAGCATGAAATATGCCTCATGGGAAGCGGCTTCTTCGACCTGGAAGATCGGAATGGTCGATGAAGGAGGGGTTTCAAAGGACAGAGGGAATTACAGCTCAATAGCTTTGAACAGTAGCGGATTTCCCGGTATCAGCTATTGGGATCAAGTTTCGTTTGAAGCCCTAAAATATGCCGAGTGGACCGGGGCGACATGGGAAATTGAGGTGCTTGAAAGTTCCGGACCGTCCGCGCAATTAACTACCTCATTAGCCTTTACCGCCAGCGATGAGCCGCGTATCACATATTATAAGGACAACAGTCAAGCTTTGAGGTATGCAAGCAAGACGGGATTGACCTGGGAATACACGACTGTTGACGGGGGAGGGGCCGCTGCAGGTGTTGGAGGGCAGTACTCTTCTTTGGTTTTGGATGCGAGCGGGAATCCTCATATCAGTTATTACTTTTCCAATGACGGCTCTCTGAGATATGCAAGATGGGTGCCCTTATCTCCATAACAATAAGGCGGTGATATTATGAAAAAAATTATGCTGTGCCTTGTGATCGTAATGCTTCTGGCTTCCCCTGTATTCGCGGAAAAGGTCGATCTGAGCAAGACCGTTACACTGTCAAGATTTGACCTCTTGCACATTATGTTTGAAATACAAGAGCTTAAATTGAAGACTGACTGCAACCTGGATGTTAATTTTGTAGTTGACCAGGGCTATATAGTCGCTACCGTAAAAATGCCTTCAGATGCGACGGATACTGATAAAGACATTGTAAGAATTCAGGTCTATCTGCATCTAGATATGATAGCAAATATGCAACGCTGGGCCATGGATATGCCGAGGGAAGTAATATTTAAATAAATGATCGGGTAAGTAAGGCAGAGGGTTAATATTTTCTAAAGAGGCCTTTTACCTTTCCCTGCACAGCTACATTCTTTACGTAGATCGGCTTCACGCTTGAGTTCGCCGGCTCTAATCTTACCCTGTCTTTTTCCCTGTAGAGCCTTTTTAGCGTTGCCGATTCGTTGTTTATCAGGGCGACCACAACTTCTCCGTCATCTGCCGTGTCGCATTTTTCAATAACGACAAAATCGCCGTTAAGTATATGGTCTTCTATCATGCTGTTGCCTTTTACCTGAAGCACGTAGCATGGCTTCCTGCTTACCAGAGATGCCGGGACTTCTATCTCTTCCTGCTGCTCAATAACATCGATAGGAGCACCTGCGGCGATAAATCCAAGGAAGGGGAGCGTTAGCGTATGCGACATGGAGTTTATCTTTATTCCCCGTGATTTTCTCTGGCGCGTTATATAGCCCTTTTCTTCCAGGGCTTCAAGGTGTTTCTGGCCCGCGCGGGGAGAAGCGAAGCGGAACTCTTTGCATATCTCCCTTATCGAAGGCGGGAACCCCTTTTCGATCGTGTACCCTTTTACGTAATCCAGTACCTGCTTTTGTTTGTCTGTCAGCATTACAGTATACAAGTGTATACCATTATGGCATATTGTCAAGGGGTAATTTGGACAATAAAAAAGGCCTATTAGAATTAACTAATAGACCTTTTAAAGATCCTTCAAAACTGAGCAAGCAACTGGTGTGAGAAAGCCGAATAAAATTATTCGGAACGACCTTGGAGATAAGCCGGTCAATTAAGACCAGCCGTTTACTCCTTAGAAAGGAGGTGATCCAGCCACACCTTCCGGTACGGCTACCTTGTTACGACTTCACCCCAATCATCAGCACCACCTTAGGGACCCTTGCGGGCCACTTCGGGCGTTTCTGACTCTCATGGTGTGACGGGCGGTGTGTACAAGGCCCGGGAACGTATTCACCGCAGTGTAGCTGACCTGCGGTTACTAGCGATTCCAGTTTCATGAGGGCGAGTTGCAGCCCTCAATTCGAACTGTGGCGCGTTTTTTGAGATTTGCTTTACGTTTCCGTATTGCTTCCCTTTGTACGCGTCATTGTAGCACGTGTGTAGCCCTGGACGTAAGGGCCATGCTGACTTGACGTCATCCCCGCCTTCCTCCTCTTTGTCAGAGGCAGTTTCGTCAGAGTGCTCCATAGTAAACTATGGGTGGCAACTGAAGATAGGGGTTGCGTTCGTTGCGGGACTTAACCCAACATCTCACGACACGAACTGACGACAGCCATGCAGCACCTGTGTTACCGTTCCTATTGCTAGGCACATCTTTGTTTCCAAAAACTTCGGTACATGTCAAGTCCAGGTAAGGTTCTTCGCGTAGCATCGAATTAAACCACATGCTCCACCGCTTGTGCGGGCCCCCGTCAATTCTTTTGAGTTTTAATCTTGCGATCGTAATTCCCAGGCGGGTCACTAAACACGTTAGCTTCGGCACTGAAGGGGTCGATACCTCCAACACCTAGTGACCATCGTTTACAGCTAGGACTACCGGGGTATCTAATCCCGTTTGCTCCCCTAGCTTTCGCACCTCAACGTCAGAAATGGCCCAGTAAACCGCCTTCGCAACTGGTGTTCCTTCCGATATCTACGCATTTCACCGCTACACCGGAAGTTCCGTTTACCTCTGCCACTCTCTAGAAATGTAGTTTCGAGCGCGATGTATGGGTTGAGCCCATACCTTTAACACCCGACTTACAAAGCCGTCTACATGCCCTTTACGCCCAATAATTCCGGACAACGCTCGCCCCCTACGTATTACCGCGGCTGCTGGCACGTAGTTGGCCGGGGCTTCCTCTGGGGGTACCGTCATTATCGTCCCCCCTGACAGTGTTTTACATCCCGAAGGACTTCATCACACACGCGGCGTCGCTCCATCAGACTTTCGTCCATTGTGGAAAATTCCTCACTGCTGCCTCCCGTAGGAGTATGGACCGTATCTCAGTTCCATTGAGGCTGGTCATCCTCTCAGATCAGCTACCCGTCGTTGCCTTGGTAGGCCATTACCCCACCAACTAGCTGATAGGCCGCAAGCTCATCCTTAAGCGGTTCTTGTGGTTCCCTTTATTAGCCAGGTATTAACCCGGATAACACATCTGGAATTAGCCCACCTTTCGGCAGGTTATGCCAGTCTTGAGGGTAGATTACTTACGTGTTACGCTCCCGTTTGCCACTGGTCCCGAAGGACCCGTTAGACTTGCATGTGTTAAGCACGCCGCCAGCGTTCATCCTGAGCCAAGATCAAACTCTCAATTAAATATATAAATATTCATTAGAGTATCAAAAGGCTCTAAAAAAACTATAAAATTGACTAAAAACCCACACCAATAATTCAGACACTAATTGTCTTTAGCCTGCTCAGTTTTCAAAGAACTTTTCCGTAGAAAGATAAAAGGTTCAAAGTACAAAATGGAGGAGAGCTCGTGAAGAACGGCTTTTAAAGCGTGATTACTCCGCAAACCTCCTTTCCATTTATTTCGCGAAGGCCAGTTTATCAATAGCGTATAGGGTTGTCAAGCATTTTTTTGGTAAAGATTTTTCTCATGGTGTGCTATAATTTATAACTGTGTTAAGGCAAATAATCACTTTTATCCTTATAATTTATTTCATGGCTTCCATGATCGCTCCGGCAGAAGCGTACTCCCTCCTTGACTGGTTCCATGACAAGTCAGGGCCTCTTATTTCAAGCGGTTTTGACACGGATAAAATATATAAGGGCAACATTGATGTGCATTTTCTTATGACCGACAAAGAAACGTCAATAGCTAAGGCAAGAGTGTATCTGGACAAGGAGGATATATCATCTCAGGTAGACTTCGGCCCCAGTTATTACAAGAATACTGTAAGCATTGATACAAGAAGCTTAAATGATGGAGAACATATCCTGACCATAGTGGCAAGGGACAAGTCCAAAAGAAAGAATTTTTCCAAGACAAAGATATCCTTTAAGACCGACAATACATCCCCGATATTAAGGTTCGTAAAAAATAACCGGCTTTATTACGGGAAAACCGCAGTCCTTTCTTTCTGGTCGAATGAAGCGAACGTTGATATAGAGGGCAGCTTTCAGGGTAAAGCGGTCAAGTGTTATCCGCTCAAAACTAACGGCAGATATTACCGTTTGATACTTGGCGCGGACCTCTCGAAAGCGCCGAACGAATCATATCCTCTTCACCTTTCAATATCCGATAAAGCGGGGAATATTACACAGAGGAGAATGAAGGTCATCGTCTATCCGAACCGATATATTGTTGCCAGGTTCAGGCTTAAGCCGAAAAAAGCAAGGCTGCTCTCTCCGGACATAATAATGGCGGACTGGGAGCGTGTGCAGGAAATATTGAAGCGGGAGCGTCCGGAGAAATTCTGGGTCGGAAAATTCATGGAACCGGCCAGAGGAGTTGTTTCCCTTCCTTTCGGCGCTTTGGAATACGTTAACGGCGTAAAGCGCGGAAGGCACCGCGGCCTTGATATTGCGAACAGGAAGGGGACGCCCATAAAAGCTTCCAACAGCGGAATAGTTATGCTGGCCGAGTATCTTCCGGCCCACGGGAATACCGTTATCATTGATCATGGGAGAGGGGTCTTTTCATACTACAGTCATCTGCATGAGTTCAAGACAGAGGTAGGTCAGCGCGTCTGGAAAGGACAGGTTATCGGGACAATGGGCTCAACGGGGATCGCGACAGGGAGCCATCTTCATTTTGCCGTAAGCGTTCACGATACACGCGTCGATCCTCGTCAGTGGTTAAGGGGAGTGGTGGCGAATTAATATGAAGGAAAAGGTCTATCGATTAATAGACGCCAATATAAACCGTTCTCTTGAAGGCCTCCGGGTCATAGAGGATATTGCCCGTTTTATCCTGGATGATAAAAAGCTTACTTTAAGGTTGAAGAAAATAAGGCATACGATCAAAGCGTTCAGTAAAGAAATCGAGAAGCAGGGGTTAGGCAGCCGGGATATTAAAAAAGATGTGGGGAGAGGGACCATTAAGTCCGAGAAAGGCCGCGGCGGCGTTATGGATATATTCAGATCGAACATTAAAAGGCTTGAAGAGTCTATGAGAGTGCTGGAGGAATTCTCCAAGCTTGCGGCAAAGAAGTTCTCAGGAAAGATCAAACAGGCAAGATATGAGGTTTATGATATCGAAAAGATAGTGTCAGCCAGGCTGCAGAAGAATGAAAAGCTTAACTTTGATCTGTACGTCGTGTCTGACAGCTTAAAAGTCCTGAGGCAGGCTGTTGCTGCCGGGGCAAAGGCAGTTCAACTTAGGATCAAAGATAAAACGAAGTCCGAGGTGTTAAAGGTCGCCAAGAAAGCGGTCAAATTATTGAAGAACAAGGCCACAGTTATTATCAACGACTATCCTGATATAGCAAAAAAGGCCGGGGCGGACGGAGTTCATGTCGGGGAGGGTAGTATTAGTGTAAAAAGGGCCCGAAAAGTCGTAGGTGACGATAAAATAGTGGGCGGATCGGCCTATAATTTGGCCCAATTCCGGGCCGTCAGCAGACAGGCCCCGGACTATATCGGCGTTGGGCCGATATTCCCCACACCGATCAAAGCCGGGCGCAAACCATTGAAAATAAAGGGTTTAAGAAGGGTGATGAAAGCGGTTACGATACCGATAGTGGCCATCGGAGGCATTGATAATCGTAACATCGGTAAAATAGTCGCTTGCGGTATCAGTAGGATCGCTGTCATTAGGGCGGTTAATGAGGCAAGGGACACCAGGAAAGCTGTTAGACGGCTGATCAGGGCGATTAGAGCTTCATAAATCCCAACCTCAAACATCAAACCTCAAAACAAATACCAATAAAACATAAATACCAACATCCAATTTTGAATTTGGAAGTTGGTATTTGGAGCTTGTTTTGAAGTTTGCGGTTTGATGTTTGAAGTTCTGGTTAGACTTAATTATTTAATGCCCGCAGCAACAAGATCGCCGACTTCTGTTGTAGAATATCCCATCTTACCGGCCGACATGCTCTTCATTTTCTTAACGGTTTCCATTATTGAACTCTCAACGGCTGCTGCAGCCTTGTCCTCGCCAAGGGTTTCCAGCATCATCTGTCCCGCTGCAATGGCAGCCATTGGATTGATGACATTTTTGCCGGTATATTTCGGCGCAGAGCCTCCGATAGGTTCGAACATTGAAACGCCTTCCGGATTAATGTTTCCGCCCGCGGCAATACCCATTCCTCCCTGGATCATTGCGCCAAGGTCGGTGATTATGTCGCCGAACATATTGTCGGTAACGATCACGTCATACCATTCAGGATTTTTTACCATCCACATGCAGCATGCATCCACGTGGTTGTAATCCGTTTTGATGTCCTTATATTCTTTTGCGACCTCATTGAATGTCCTGAACCAGAGATCGAATGCGTATGTCAGGACGTTAGTCTTCCCGACAAGCGTCAACTGTTTTCTTTTATTCCTTTTTCTGGTGTATTCAAAAGCATATCTCAAGCATCGCTCAACGCCTTTTCTTGTGTTAATGGAGACCTGCGTCGCAACTTCATCTTTTGTCCCTTTTTTCAGGTATCCGCCCGTGCCAACATATAACCCTTCCGTATTTTCGCGGACAACGACAAAGTCGATGTCTTTCGGGCCTTTATCTTTTAGCGGCGTCCAGACGTTCTCGTAAAGTTTAACGGGCCTTAAGTTAATGTACTGGTCCATCGCGAACCTTGCCTTTAGAAGGATCCCTTTTTCAAGGATCCCCGGCGCAACGTCAGGATGGCCGATAGCGCCAAGATATATCGCGTCGAACTTCTTTAGATCTTCGATCGCGGAATCGGGAAGCGTCTCTCCCGTCTTTTTATATCTTTCTCCGCCGAAATCGAATTCTGTGAAGTTGAACTTAATGCCGTATTTTGTAGAAACAGCCTTAAGGACCTTAACGCCTTCCGCAAGAACTTCCGGCCCGGTGCCGTCGCCTCCCATCAATGCTATTTTGTATGATTTTGACATTTTCATTTCCTCCCTTTTGTTTAAATTGAAATGTAGGGCAAGGCTTTAGCCTTGCGAAAAATTGCAACCCTAAAGGGTCGCCCTACGTCCTATTTAATTTTTTCTTTTACGTAGTTTATCAGGCCGCCCGCGTTTATTATCTTCTGCATGAACTCCGGGAACGGGGCGGACAGGTAGGTCTTGCCTGTCGAAACATTCTTTATTGTACCTTTTGCTGCGTCGATTTCAACTTCGTCGCCGGCCTTGATGCCGTCAACGGCTTCCGGCGATTCCAGTATCGGCAGGCCGATATTGATCCCGTTGCGGTAAAATATCCTTGCAAAAGATCTTGCGATCACCGCAGATATCCCCGCGGCCTTGATCGATATGCCGGCATGTTCCCTGGATGAACCGCATCCGAAATTTTCGCCGCCGACGATGATGTCGCCTTTTTTCATTTTTTTGACGAAGTCAGCATCCGCGTCTTCCATGCAGTGAAGTGCAAGCTCCGCCGGGTCGGACGTGTTCAAATACCTTGCAGGTATTATTTCATCCGTATTTATATTATCGCCGAATTTATGCGCTTTGCCTTTTATCATAATAACCCTCTTACTTGGTCACTCTGAGCGAAGCGAAGAGTCTATTAACTAAATTGCAGATCCTTCGCTTCGCTCAGGATGACAGTTTACTAAAGTTCCTCCGGGCTCCCGATCCTTCCAAGTATTGCCGATGCAGCGGCAACCGCAACGTTCGACAGATAAACTTCCGACTTCGGATGCCCCATCCTCCCGACGAAATTCCTGTTCGTTGTCGATATCGCTTTTTCGCCTTCCGCAAGTATTCCCATGTGCCCGCCAAGGCACGGCCCGCATGTCGGGGTCGATACCGCGCATTCGGCATCGATAAAGATATCCATCAATCCTTCTTTTACCATCTGCTTTACTATCAGCTGGGTCGCCGGAAGTATTATGACCCTGACATCCTTGTGCTTTTTCTTTCCTTTTAAAAGTTTAGCGGCGATCCTCATATCCTCGATGCGCCCGTTGGTGCATGAACCGATGACGACCTGGTCGAGCTTCACTTTCCCTGCCTTCGAAACAGGTTTAGTGTTCGACGGCAGCGATGGGAAGGCGACCTGCGGTTCGATCTTGCTGACATCATATTCAATTACTTTTAAATACTTCGCGTCCGGATCACTTTTGTAAACTTTGTGATCTCTCTTGATCTTGTTCCTTTTCATTACCTCTTTTACATACTTTTCGGTGATATTATCCGGCTCGATTATGCCGTTCTTTCCGCCTGCTTCTATGGCCATATTTGTCATAGAAAACCGCTGATCCATAGATAGAGTATTTATTGCTGTACCGCCAAATTCCATCGCTTTATAGCGTGCTCCATCAACCCCGATATTGCCTATTGTGTAAAGAATAAGATCCTTGCCTTCGACCCACTTATTCATCTTTCCGTTATAGACGAATTTTATGGTTTCCGGAACCTTGAGCCAGACCTCTCCGGTGGCCATGGCCGCTGCCATGTCGGTTGATCCCACCCCGGTGGAAAAAGCCCCGAGCGCTCCATAGGTGCAGGTGTGTGAATCCGCTCCGATAACAAGATCTCCCGGCAGTACAAGTCCAAGCTCCGGGAGAAGTACGTGTTCGATCCCGACGCAGCCGATCTCAAAAAAGTTTTTAATATTATATGCTCTTGCGAAATCGCGGATCATTTTTACCTGATTCGCGGATTTAACATCCTTGTTCGGCGTAAAATGGTCCGGAACAAGCGCGACCTTATCCGTATCAAAGACCTTTTCAACGCCGATCTTTGCGAATTCATTTATCGCCGGCGGCGCGGTTATGTCATTGCCAAGAACAAGGTCAATTTTTGCATTGACGAGCTCGCCCGGCGAAACACTGCTTTTTCCGCAGTGATCAGCGATTATTTTTTCTGTTATTGTCCGACCCATCTTTATAACCTCTTTTTAAAAAAGAACTTGAGAATTCTAACAGACTTTATCCCTTTCCACAATAGTCGCGGTTTCCGTTCGTTCTTGCGAAGCTGTTTGCGGGGTGAGAGCGAAGCAAAATATTAGTTATAGGTATTTTATAAAAAGTGAAATCTTTTGAGTAATTTGTCGAAAAATACTAGGATTCGTGTATGGATAAATTATTGATCCAGGGACTTTACAATGGTTAAATTTGGGAACATCAGAAATGTATTCAGCAATTTGAAGCTTCCTCCTTCTGTTGTGGGGTATCGTGCGTCCGAGCAGCCGTGGGACAGGTGGGCGCTTGAGCGCGGAAGGTTAAAAGGTATCCATATTCATGAGCGGGAAGCCGTGGAAAATATCGTCAGCACTTTACCGGGAGATCAGGTCGTTGTTGAAATGGGATGTGGTACGGGAAAGATATTGGATTCTTTGCTTGGGATGCCGAACGTGGCAAGAGTGGTCGGTATCGATGTGAACGAAACAGCGTTGAATATTGCACGCAAAAAACTGGCAAAGAACCCGAATTATAAGAAATTAATGTTGATCAAAGGCGACGTGAATAATATGCCTTTTACTTCCGGATTCGCGACATGTGTTGTCGGTATAGGGATATTTTCTGAAGTCCCGGATGTGGACAAGACCTTTTCCGAGGTGAACAGGATACTTAGCCCGGGCGGTACGCTGATAGGGGAGTTCGACTCGAAAGAAACTTTTGCGGAACATTTTCTGAAGCGCCACGGTTTATTGAAAACGAGCTGTTTGACTTTCCGTCATCACTTTACGCTTTTTATGTCATTTTTCCCTAAATTGTTTAATTATCTAGGAAGCAAAGGATATGCCAGGTTAATGTTCTACAGAAAAAAAGATGTTGAGGATATCGTTTCCAGGCATTTCAAGCTGGACTTTCTAAAGACGGTCAGTTATTACCACTTCTTCAGAGCCACCAAGTAAGCACAAAACCTTCGTAAAATATATTCCATGTAAACTGAAATTATTGCATTAAATTAACGATACTTTAATAGCGCATTATATGTATTAAGAGGAGGAAGAAATGCCAAGCAATTTGATCGCACAGGGAAGATTAAAAGGCCTCACAATGGCGGGAGGATCCGGATTCCTGCTTTTTGGACACAGGAAGTATTCTCCAATAATTCCGGAATTCAAACACCCTTATTCAAAGTGCGCGTGTGTTATGGGAAAGGGCAGGGTAATTGATTCTCCAATTGAGGCGGTCAAAAAAGCCGGCATAGAGAAGTTATGGATAAATCTTCATACAGCAGCAGCTACTATAAGGGATTATTCCGGGATCGAGGCGCACAGGCGCCAGGGCCTGGAGATAAGCTGGATCGAGGAAGACAGGCTTTACGGTACCGCCGGCTCGCTTAAGAATTTTGCGGAAGCCAGCGGGCTAAAACCCGACGATCTTGTTGTGATACAGAACGGAGATGTTGTTCATAATTATGATCTGCTGCCCATCATTGAGGCGCATATGAAGCAGGTAAGAGCGGATGGCAAACCCGGGCTTACCGCGATCGTCAACCCCATCAGCGACTGGAACATGATGAAACTTTACGGTTCTGTCAAATTGGCCGGAATGAAAGACAGGGGTGAGTTCAAGACCTGGAAGGCGTTCGAGGAGTATATCGGGCAATGGTATGAATCCATGCTGGGAAGCGGGCAGAGGATGTTCGAAGTGATCGATTACGCGGAAAAAATGCCGCGCACCAGGTGTTTGAGCAACCTTAACGATGCCTCGATCTATGTCATTAATGGATCTTTGATACTGGAGATGCTGCCTTTGCTTACCAGGATGCCTCTGATGGGGGAAAAAGAGGTCGAAGGCAAATATTTTTATGACTTTTCAAAACATGTTACAAGATGGATCCTGGAGAATCATGATAAATATTCCTTCTATGCACGAGTAATGCCGGACGAAGACGGCGGTAAAAAAAATTATTGGCTGGATATAGGGACAAGAAGAAAGCTTTGGCAGGCCAATATGGATATTCTGGACGGGAAAATAGACGTAGGGCTGGAAGCTGCCGAAGGGACCAATTGGAACAGAAGGACATGGGGTTGGGAGGGTAATGATGTGGCGATCGACCCTTCTTCAAAGGACGGCATTAAGGATTCGATAATAGGAGATTCTGTGAGGATAGGTAAGCATGTCACGCTGCAGCACTGTGTTATCGGGAGCGGCGTAGTGGTCGAGGACGGCGTCAGATTAGTGGACACCGTTGTTTTTCCGTCTTATTCGAATGACGAGCCGACCGTGGTAGGGCATCACAGCCATATTGAGAAGATGATAATAATGGGCGGAATGCTTGACCCGGACAGCGTAAAGAAGGGGAAGGGCGGAGAGATATTGTTCGTTCCGAATAGCGGCATGGTAGAGCTCCCCGCAGAAGAAGATGTGGTCTATTCCATAGACGAAAAACGCGAACATGTCCTTGAAAAGGTCAAGGACAGCGGATTCGCGTATATGTGTTTGGGTGGCATGCCGATGAAGCACCTTGAGACGGTCGGCATAGATCGTTTGCTGAACCAGATAGGGCACATCTCAACCCTGTTCGATGGTTACAAAAAAGAAGTTGAGTTCCAGGCGAATTTTAATGTTGGTCCGCAGTACCTGGTGTACGCGACGAACAGGGATATTCCGGATGCAAGCGAAATAATGATAGCGGCAAAGGATGAGGCGAAACTTCTCGGATACTGGGGATCACGGATAGGGAAAAGCATAACAATAAATGACGCTCCATTCCCTCTAAGGATAAGAACGGATTGGAGCATTATGAGGGACGGCGTGACCGTTCTGATATTTGAGGTCACTGACGATAAAGGCGATAAATTGTCTGATAAGGTATTAAAACAGGTCTTGGAGCAGTTGGGAGGCGGAAAGCCAAAAAACATGAAGAATAGAAGGGGCAGGAGGAGCTAAGTTGGGATTCAATTTTGGAATAAACGGATATAAGTCTGCCGGCATTGAACGTATCGGCATACAAAAGCCGGCGCGGCCCATAAAGCTTTGCTTCGTCGCCGGCACGCGTCCGGAAATAATAAAACTTGCTCCTGTCATACAGGAAGCCCAGAGATCTTCGCAGTATTTTTCTATCGATCTTATATTAACAGGGCAGCATAAAGGGATGACAAGAGGGCTTCTAAGGGCTTTTGGAGTGGATACTAAAAAAGTCCGCTGCCATAACCTTAATGTGATGAAGCATGGTCAATCATGGGACAAGCTGCATGCAAGATTGATCAAGGGCACAGACGGAGCGGTTAAAGCCATAAACCCGGACATGATAATAGTGCAGGGTGATACGGAAACAACCAATGTTGCAGCTTATGTATCCTACAGGAACCGTAAACCGCTTGCTCACGTTGAAGCCGGCCTTCGTACCGGAGATCTAAATTTGCCGTGGCCGGAAGAATACCTCCGCAGGTCAACCGATGTAGTCACTGATCTATTATTTGCCCCGACAAGGGGAGCCAGAGAGAACCTTGAAAAGGAAAACTTGTCTTCCAATAATATCTATCTTACAGGCAATACGGTCATTGATGCCGTTAAATATGTTGAGAGCCGATATACGCTCGGCAACCTGCCGGCAGCAGGACAACGCGTGATCCGCCATCTGCCTAAAAAGAAAAAAATAATACTTTTGACCTGCCACAGAAGGGAAAGCTGGGGCTTCAGGATGAAGGGTATTTTTGACGCTGTCAGGACCCTGGCGCTGAAGAATCCAGATGCGTACATAGTTTTTCCCGTTCATCTTAATCCCGTAGTCCAGGAGATCGCCCGCGCGACCCTTCGCGGCATACCGAACGTTCAGCTTACTTCTCCTCTGGATTATCCGACAATGATCCACCTGATAAAAAAGAGCCACCTGATCATGACAGACTCGGGAGGCATTCAGGAAGAAGCAGCCTATCTCGGCAAACCTGTAATTATCATGAGAGAAAAGACCGAAAGGCCGGAAGCCGTTGAAAAGGGGATCGCGGTACTTGTTGGCACCCATGATTCTGACAGGATCATTAAGGAAACGGAAAAGCTTCTGCTCGATGAGGAAAGATATAAAGAAGTAGTAGGAAAGATGGAAAAGGGTTCCGGAGTGTTCGGTGACGGAAAAGCCTCAAAACGGATCATCAATGAGATCGTGCGTTATTTTCTTGGGGCAAAACATCATTCAAATAATTATGATTCCTATGAGCAGGATGTCGCGTTCATTGAAAAAAGGCCCAAACGGCTCCCCAAAAGCTACAGGAAGGCGGCGGGATGGCTTATTGATTCCGGCATACAGAACAGGAACGGAAGTTTTAACGGGTTCTTTGATACGGACCGCGGCAATTATCCTTTCGCTTATCCGGAGATCACCGGATATGCAGCATCCCTGCTGTCGGAGCCGCAAAAGTTCGGGGACCTGGAGACCCTTCAATATGCAGAAAAGGCAGCTGCCTGGATAAGCGGGTCACTTCAGAATACAGGATATGGCATGGCCATGCCTGCCAGGGTCTACAGTGATCCGACCACCCATTCCTTGCGGTACTCTTTGTCCTATGGCTATGACAACGGCATAATAATGTCCTCGTTCCTGAACCTCTACAAAGCAACGGGCGACAAGAAGTATATTTCTGCTGCGGAAAGCATAGCAGGATTTTTGATCGGAGACCTGAAGTGGGGGACAAAGAGGCCTTTTGCTCTATATGATCCTGTTTTGAAGAAAGCGATGAACAGGAAGGAGAACTGGTCCATGAGCTTTGGAGCATATGAAACAAATGCTGCTCTGGGATTTTTCGGCTTGTATGAATATACAAAAAAGCAGGTGTATTTTGACGTGGCGATCTCGGTCTGCGAAAAAGCATTGAAGCAGCAGCGCAGGTCAGGGCGGTTCGTTACTTCTACAGCGGATGGATCCACGCACGGGCACCCGCACATGTATGCCGCAAATGGTCTCTACCGCGCCGCTTTGTACTTGCAGTTGGCCGGAAGGCACCAAACTCTGGCAAAGCGATTTATCCATTCTGCGGCCAGGGCGACAAAATGGATGCTTGATAACCAGCTCCCCGACGGCACTATCCGCTATCTTTACGGCAATGGTGAATTTATGCCTTTTGAAAGGTCCGATGCCCTTGCCCAAGTGGTCAGCCTGGGATCATCACTGGTGAGCAATGGGCACCTTGATATTAAATATATGCAAAACCTTCATTCAGCCCTGCACCGGCTGACAAGATATCAGGACAGATCGCGCAGCAGGCGCAAGAACGGCGGCTTCAGGTTCGGGGTGCATGAAACGGGAGCGAGTATTGACCATATAAATGCGTGGTGCACAATGTTCGCCATAGATGCCCTGTCTGAATACGCAGAGTTGATCAGAAAGGTTGGAAGCGACGATCATGGGTAAATCGCGTTGTATTAGGTCATTATTTGCGGCAAAGCCGAAATTTCATCTGTTTTTTGTCGATATATATGTATGGGGGGAGTATAGATGCTTCATTTAAACTTCGATTTTAAAGGTATTAATTTATTGGCATATATATTTATCGGCAAAATAACAAAATATACTAAGGTATTATTTTTAAACTGTGAAACCTTGAAAAGGATTTATCGATAAATATATGAAAGGGCAAATAGGAGAAATAGTGTAATGAGCATGAAAGGTTTTATACGCACTAATATTTCGCCGCAGGTGACCTCCCTCTATAACAGATTGGGATTTGCGGACAGGAATAACATTGCAGGCCATCTTAATGCGGCCGGCGTTTCGGGCCAGACAGCGCTTATACAAAGGTTGAAGGATCAGGGCGTGCTTAAGTCCGGAGTTGATCCCGCATCCCTAAGTAAAGTTCAACCCTTCATGCTTAATCCCATAAAACCGGCAGAAATGGAAGCAATTATGCCGGGAGCTACAGGACCTCTCAACAATATTACACAAGCAATGGAAGCAGGATATAGCGGAGCTGTTACGGAAATGCTCGCGGATCCTATGACCGAACTGCCTTTGAGCCAGCAAGCGGCGAACATGACGCCCATGACATACGCACATACCAAAGCGCTTGGCCCTGCCCTTGCGATCGGGGCCACATTGCTCGCACTTCCGGCCGCGGCCCTTGGCGCTGCCCCGGTTGATACGATCTCTACTATAGGATCGTCCGTGGTTGATTACGCCTCCACTCATTGGGCTTTCCTTACTTTCGGCGCCGGCACGGTCTATTCCGTGCTTTCTCATGCGCTTGTTAATAGGAACCCGAATGGCGCCCTGCACAAGTTCTGGGTGACAGGACAAAAGGTCTCCGGATTGATAATTGCAGGGTCATTGATCGCAATGCTTAAATCGATGTACAGCCATAACTATATGTTCGTGGACATGATCCATTCGGTCTTTAGCGGATGGGGATTGCTAGCGATATTTGCCGGCGGTCTTGTAACGACGCTTGCAGGCACAAAATTAAGCGTAAACAGGGCGATCAAAAAAGTAAGGGCGGCGAGTGTTGATCCGCTCACTGAACTGTATATCAGGAAGGTCTTCAAGTGGGCCAATCTAAAGATATGGGGCGGCCTTCAGTACATGGGGTATAGGTCCCTAATATACCTTGCCTTTGTATCGGGTTTTCTATGGAATAACATAGGCCATCAGCTGCTTTCTCCGGAGTCGCTACCCCACCTTATATTAGCAATGACAATGGCGGTCGGTATCGGCTGGAGGTTCCTGGTAAGAGGATCTAGCGCCGAAAACTGGGCAAATGGGATAAGGGATTTTTGGCAGAACGCGATGAACAGAGCCGGAAATTTTGTGGGGATAAAGGACACCGTGATAGTTCCTGTTAATGATATAAAGTATATCACCGTATCGGGCGTTCCTCTTGTATCTTCATCGGGCATTAAAGATAAAAGAGGCAAGGTGCGCATCACGGTGACCGATTCTTCGAGCGGCGAGGCAAAAGTTTTTATCTACGGCAATCCCGTTAAAATGGCAAAGAACGTTAAGGAATACGCGGAGAAGATACTTAAGGAAGAAGATAAAAATTTGATCAAAGCTGTGGAAGACGCCGCGAAATCCGTTTTCCGGAAGTCAAAAGCCAGCTACGACTTCCCAATATTCAGGGTTGGAACGGAGGTCGTCCTCGACAAGGCGTTCAAGTATTTACCATTTCTGGCAGGGTTGGCTATCGCCCCTTTTAATCCTGATATTTCTGCAATGAGCCTTCTGGCTTCTTACGGAACTATTGGCCTTGGCGCATGGACGCTCGGGGCCGACGCACAATCAACTCTGCATTCGCTGGTCTCCGCGGAGAACAATAAGAGGTCCGCGCTTAATGTAGGCGCTGCGCTTATATCCGACGCGGATAAGAACAGGACAAATGACTTTGTTGTTCGCCTTGTTGCGTACATAAGGGATGTAGAGAGGAACTTCTCGAAAGTGGTCAATACTCTTATAATGGATACTCCTCATGTTGAGGTCCAAAACTGCGCAGAGAACAATCCTCTTGATAATGTGGACATGTTAAGGAGCTGCCGTGCGGCAAGAGAGGTCTTCGCGGAAATGAAAAGGCTGCAGGATGAGAACCATTTAAAGTTCCAGGACGGATATAGAGAATCCAGATTACACGAGAAAGATCCTGTCAGCACTGCAAATCGGCTGGCAGATACCTTGGGTGAATTAGGGGAACTTTACTGCAACGAAGATGCAAAGGGTTCTTTTGTAGCTCACATCAAAAAACTTATGGAAGATGACAAGAAGAGAGCCAAGCCGGACAGGTGGTTTGACATAGAAGGCGAAGAGTCGTACATGCGCGAGGCCCTTAAGGCAATAAAGGGAAGAGGGCTAAAGTTCATACAGAAGGCCGATGAGGTAAGGGCAGCCGCAAAAGGCGGATACATTTCGCAGGAAGAAGTAGAAGCGATATATAGGGAAATGCTGGGTGTGTTCTCCGTTAAAAACAACCACATCATCAGGCGTATAGATGCGATGGACGAGAGGATGGCAACAAAGATATATAACCTTTCCTTCACCCAGACGCATATCGGGGACACGATGTACCAGGTCTGGAGGCTTATTGAAGAAAATGGAAAGACGGAATTCAGGATAGACCATATACCGACAAGCTATGTAAGGATGAAGAACCCTAAATATGATCATCTGTACGACCATGTTAACGGAAAGAGCATTGCCTTGGACAGGAAATCGGATGAGAAGAAATATATGTGGGTAAGGAGGCAGGATTTCCTTAAGGTCCTTGGTGTTTCGCAGTCTGCGGCAGATGACCTGAAATATGTTGATAATTCACCTGAAGGCATGGAAAAAAGCAAAGTAAATATAAGCGCCGGTGGGCATAAATTGAATATCGATGGGTATTTTACCGACGAGGAAACGCTTATAGCTCCTAAGAGACTGATAGACTGGGAAGGGAAAGAGGCCAAGGAAGATAAGAATACTAAAACATGGATAGCCGGCCAGGAGCTTGCCAAAGCTGATGAAAAGAAGTTCAAGGAGGCATTCAGGGGGTGGGCGCGGGAGCATTATGGGAAAAATGAAGACTATGGTAAGGATAAAAATGAAACTGAAAAGACCAACTACGGCAAATGGCTTAAAGGCCTACCTAAGGGAGTGCAGGAAGAAACGATCTGGTTCATTGATAAGCCGGAAGCGCTGATAATATCTCCTACCGTCAATTACAATGTTAGCGATGAAGGGTATATCGTCCTGAACACGGAAAGGCAGCTTTCCGCGGAATTGAACGACACAAAGAAAAAGCACAAGCTTTTAAGCGTTGTTAACAGCGACGAGTTCGTTGCCGACGTGAGCAATCCGGACCCTTCAAGGCCTCTTAACCATGTGGTTTCCTGGGATGTAAGGGATGCGGAGGCCGGACTCGAATATACGGTCAACGGAAAGCAATTTAGTATTCCTTATGCTGAGAACAGGCAGCTTATAACCAAACTTAACGATGATTTTAAAGGACTCGCAGTAGATGAGATCATAAGGCGGGTGGATCACGGCAGGATAGTGAACGAGAACGGGAAAGACCGCATAGATGTTTACACAAAAGGCGGCAAAGTGATGGGCACCATGGATACCGCATGGCCGGCCCATATGCATCCGGCCGGTATGATAGACGGCGCTCGTGTTGACATTAAGCTTTATCCCAAGAGAATGGGAAGGGCGACATGGCTTGTAGCGGATTACGGCGAAAGCTACGCTGCTGACAAGAATAATCCTGTTGACCATGAACGGTTCAGATATGTAAGGCTTGATTTTGATAAAGAGGCAAAACAGCGCTTCTTTAAGAACTTTATCGTATCGGTACAGGCATATGATAAGGATAGAAGGCTGAAGATAAAAACCGCTTCTCCTAAGAACGAGACCTACCCTGTGGACAGGGCGATAGCCGGTATTGACGAGGCGGAACAGGTGGAAGTCCTTGAAGTGAGCAGTTCTGCCGATAGCTATATATATAATGTAAAAGAAGGCGGCAAGATAAAGCATATATGGTCGCCTAAAGAAACGAAAGGTGCAGAGCGGGTAAAGGGTGGCATCTTGATCGTGAAAGGAAAGGACGGAACAGAAGATGTGGTCCATCTGGCTGACCTTCCTTCCGGCTTAGGCCTTCCGGAAGACGCAAGGAATACTATATCCGTTGAAAAGAATGGAGATAAGCTTGTTTTCAATAAGCTCAGGATGAAAGACAGGATAAAGGATGACCCGACATTTATTTATTCACTCGCCGAGGATCTTCATGGCATAGCTGCAGGGGCCGATTCCGGCTACAAAAAACTTTCCTGGATACTTAATAATCAGGATGTGACCGCCAGGATAACCGGCACAAGAAAAACCGGATACAAAGCTGAACTTTACGATGAAAACGGCCAAAAACTGGATATAGACTTTAATCTTGGTGAATTGAAGGACGCTGACGGTAAAAGCTTCCTAAGTAATGAAAATCTTGGAATGACATCAAAGAATTCTTTCTATCAGAGCTCTGATAGCACTATAACGACTGATTCATATAAGGGAAGGGAAGAATTCAGGCCAAGGCTTATAAAAGTGAACGGCAAGATAAAAATGGTGTTGACGAGGGTCGACAAAGTTACAGTTGCCAGAACAAGGTTCAATAAGAGTATGTTTGATGCCTTGCCAGAGGGCACAAGTGGAAGCAAGATATATTTCTCCATTCCGACATCGGCGATGAAGTTAAAAGTCGGTGACAGGACCGAGTGGGTGCCGCTCTCGCTTTCACAGAAAGTTTCCTATAGGCCGCCCAATAATTTCGGCGTAGCCAAGGTTAAGGGGAAGAACGGGGACCAGTATCATCGCATACAAATGCCGAAAGACCTTGGCGATGAAACATTGTTCGTTAAGTACGATAAGAAGGATAAAAAGTTTTATGAGTATAAGTTTGCGCCAAAGAAGGATTTTATTGCGGAGAAAGACCCCTTTGAAAAAGTTCGCATAAGGGAGGTAAGCCATGAGGCGGACGTGAAGATAAGAGCCGCATTAGCAAAAGAAGGCATCTTTGTAGAGGCTGGAGCTTATCTTGAGGAAGAGGAGGCAAGGGTGGCGTTAGCAAAGAAGGCAAATAAACCTATCCCTAAGCATGACCAGGATGATATAGAGATAGATGTCGTCCATACCAAGAATCCTTCTATAATCGACGGCGAATTCCAAAGCGTTGTTCACGGCCAAAGGCAGTTCGGCACAGCTTATGCAAGGGAAATGTATCTTGCATCGGAGCAGGCTCAGCTAAGGGATGAGAGGTTCTACGGCGTGACGCGTGAGCCGCATTCAGAGGTCATACCTGCGAACGGCGAGCCCAGGTCATTCAGTATCCAACAGGCAAAGGATAATAACTTTGACATGAACGGTAAATTTGCGGGAGACGGGATCGAGAACGGGGCTCCTTTTGTTGATAAACATCATCATCTACTGGAGTTCGTTGAATCTACGATGGGCCTTCCAAAAGACGCAATGGCGGCATATGCGCCGTACCTGAAAAATAGGACCGGCGGTTACGACAGAAGACAGCATGCGCCCAATCACATAAAGCTCGCGCTTTACGGCCGTGAGCTGGGTTGGCTGAGCGGTGTTTCCGAGGACGAGCAGGGAAAACTGGCCCTTAACGTGCTGCTTGGGCATAGAATGAAATATTACATAGGCAACACGGCTTTTGAATCCCAGCCGAATACGCCTAAACAGGTATCCGGCCAGGATGACAGCAGGTATCCGAGCGCCACGGCGTTGGGATTGGATGTTATGGTGGATCAGATCACAAGAGAATATCTGCATACTTTCCCGATATTCATGAAGATGGCAAATGCCACGATGAAATCCTTTATTGAGTTCCTGTGCTTCCTGACCTGGTATAAGTGGTCATGGGCCAAGCTTGGCAGAAAAGCCGCTCCTTTTACTCATCTGGCGACGCACGGCGAGGTGACGGGTTACTTTTTTGACTCGTTCTTCTTTGCTTCTTATTTTACGAACCTGTTCACTGACTTCAAGGATGAGGTTGGTGTAAGAACGTCTCTTAATAGGACAAAACAGCGTACAGGTACCGGACCTTTCGTCTGGACAGCTATAAAGGCCCCAGCAATGCTGCAGGCTTTCCACTGGACAGCGTTCGAAGGTATGAAAGAGAAGATCAGAAAAGGGTGGCAGTACGGCCCGTTCGTTACTACCGCTCTTATGAAGGCCGGCGACCTGCCAAAGGCGAACAAAGCTTTCTTAAGATACATGTATGCCGGAACAATGGCGGCGCTGATATACGGCGCTGCTTACACGGCCGGTGGAATGGCAGTAGGTGTTCTGCCGGGGCTTGCGTTCTTCATAAACATGTTTTGGGGCATGTATTCTATGGCAGAGGACATGCTGGGCGTGCATTACCTTAAACGATTTGAGCGGGAGAACCCAAAGGCCAGCTTTACTAAATATGCAGGCTCTGATGACACCGTTAAGGCGGCTTATGAGGCGATCGATAAAGGCGAATCAAAAGAAGATGTAGAGAAGAAACTTAACGCGATCACTAGGGGCAAAAAAGGTAAGGCTTGGGTGCAGTCGGAAAATGTGAGGAAAGCGATCGAAAAATATTGGAAAGAGAACAGGAAAGCGATCGATTTCAGGAACACAAGGGCAAAGGCTGTTCCGGAGATCGATAACAGCCAGAATTATTGGTTCCGTAAATACTATGAGGCATTGAACTTGGCCAGGTCCGGCAATATACCGGAGGCCAAGCGCAAGCTGAAGATAGTATTGGATATGGCGGAGGACAAGTCCCATGACGAGGACCTGACGGTCATGCTCTGGGCGGAGAGGCTGAATAAACAGTTCTAATAGAGGCGTTAATTATGGCAGAATCATCTAATATATCACCATATAAGTTGCCGGAAACCGGGGCCCCAAAAAGGTCCAAGGAAGTAAAGCAGCCAAGAAAGCCTAAAAAGCCGAAGCTTTACCTCTGGCCCGGTGTTCCCGTTATAGACCAGATATATGATGTGCCGGAAACAAGGCCTATGCCAACATATAATCCTTTTAAGATGCCGTTTGTGAGGACAGCCGCTTATAATATCTTTGGCTGGAGCGCCAAGCGGATAAGCAGGGAGTTTGAGTTCGCCGATGAGGTAAAGAAAACAACGAAATGCTGGAACCAGACAATGATCAACTTCGAGCAGAAGGCCGGCAAATCACCGGAAGGCATAATGCACTACATGTCCTGGTATGACGGCTGGAACTATCTGTCGTTCCCAAAGCTTATCTGTGATCTTGCCTATAACGACGGCAAGGACCCAAGGGATATCATTATAACCTGGATGCCTTCGTTCAAAAGGACCGCCGTGGACGTCAAGGAAGATGGGAACGGGGAAGTTGAGGGCATGGAGAAAATGTACTTCCTTGATGAAATGAACAATCTGCTGGAGGACAGGGGAAGCGAGCTTTACCGCTACGCGGTGCAGTACGCGAAGGATGCCCAGAAGTGGAGCGAGGAGCATGGGAACCATAGGGTCTATTTAAGGCCGTTCCACGAAATGAACCTGGGCTACGGATATAACTGGACAGGGTTCCTTAACGGCGGACCTGAAGGAGTTGCAAAATTCAACAGAGCATGGAAGAACGTGAGGGATATATTCCAGAAGCATGCGCCCAACGTAAAATTCGTTCTGTGTTTTGAGTCTAGTCCGGACGTGGAAACAACACCGGAATTGGCGGAGGATTGGAACCAGTTTGAGGAGTATATGCCTGACTATTGGGTCAATGGCGACATTATAGGATTTGACGTTTACCAGAAGAAAGCAGGGTTGAGCTGGAAGCATATATTCGGGAAAGCGGAAGCGTTCCTGAAAAAATATTCGGATCTACCGGCCGCTATCTGCGAGGCATCCACTTACGATGGGTCTTATAGAGTGAAGTTTATCGATAATCTCTTTAAGTCGGCGCAAAAACTGGGCCTTGATTATGTTGTGTGGTTCAATGAAAAAAAGAAAGAGAGCGGGCTTGATCGTAATTTTAGGTATGACGCGAACATTATCGAGGTAAAGACGGTAGCCGCCCAACCTGTTATGACAGTCGGAGGGGACGAAGACCTTATGGACCTTGAAGGAGGCGAAGAAGAACCTATGCCAGCTCCGAAGGAAGTGGCGGAAGCAGAGCCTGCGATGACCAGCACAACGCCGAATGTAGGGCTCAAGGCTTTCAGGGAAGCTATTGCTAAATATACTGCCGGGGACAACCATGGTTTCGCGCTGAACCCGAAGGGTTATATACAGCAATATTGGACGAAAGATGGGATAGGCTATGAAACAGAAGACGATATTTATTATATGACGGAGTTTGAAAATGAAGCGGTAACGGATTCTTTTATGAAGGCGCTTTTAAGGATGCGTTATGAGAAGAAAACGGCCGAGCAGACAAAGGCGATCAGCAGGTTCCCGACCCTTAAATCATTAACGCTGCTGCCGGACGTTAACGAGGCAAGGGTCGAAGTTGCCATAAGCCATTTCGAAAAGTGGCTTGCCCGGCCGAAAAAAATGAGCACAAAAAAGACGGGTAGAACAGATTTTGATCTAGGCC
>JBHPDX010000009.1:0-36658 GCA_042577445.1 Candidatus Margulisiibacteriota bacterium
CGAGCTCCGCGTTCCGAATTCAGCGTTCCGAATTCAGCGCTCCGAACTCTGCGTTTCGCATTCCCAATTCCGAGCTCCGCGTTCCGAATTCAGCGTTCCGAATTCAGCGCTCCGAACTCTGCGTTTCGCATTCCCAATTCCGAGCTCCGCGTTCCGAATTCAGCGTTCCGAATTCAGCGCTCCGAACTCTGCGTTTCGCATTCCCAATTCCGAGCTCCGCGTTCCGAATTCAGCGTTCCGAATTCAGCGCTCCGAACTCTGCGTTCCGCATTCCCAATTCCGAGCTCCGCGTTCCGAATTCAGCGCTCCGAACTCTGCGTTCCGCATTCCCAATTCCGAACTCAGCATTTCTTTGCGGTCTTAATGGAGGCGACTACCATCGCCGTGATCTCATCGATCTCTTTCATCAAGGGAGCTGCTACTTGGCGTTGTGCAAGCCCGCTTTCGACGATCAACTCAAGCCAATAAAGCGATTCATCCGCTTCCTCTTCCACTATCCCCATCTTTGCAATAAACTCTGGCTTTGATCTTGCCCTGCACGCCGCGCGGTAATTGGCGCCGACAGAAGTGGCCGACCTGATTATCTGTTTGCTCATAACAAATGAGACTGTGCTACGCGGCAGCTTATTAATAAATTTTATGACCTCCAAAGCGAATTTTTTGGTCCTTTCCTTCAACCCTCTCATGTTTTTAACTCCTCATTCCGCATTCCTCATTCCGCAATCCGAATTCCACGTTCCGCATTCTGCATTTGAACCTCCGCACTCAACATTCCGAATTCGTCATTTCAGAAAACCTATCCTCTTCGACGGCTTTTTGACCGGCTCTTCCATCAACTTGCGGATCGCATCAAAAACAACTTTAAAGTTTGCATCGTATTTGCTCTCTATCGCCTCGATCTTGCGCCTGAGCTCAGCATGGCTCGAGAGGATCTTCCTGAGCTTAACAAAGGCGCGCATTATCTGGATATTGACCTCAATAGCCCTTTCACTATTAAGTACCGTCGACAACATAGCAACGCCCTGCTCCGTAAAAACATATGGCAAATAGCGCCTGCCGCCCCAGCTTGAGGTGACAATTTGGCACCTCAAGTTTTCTTCCTTTGTTAAGCGGAACGCAAAATCCCCGGGAAACCGCTTAATATTTCTCCGAACCTGTCTCTTTAAATTCTTGGTTTTTACCCCATAAAGCAGTGCAAGATCCCTATCCAACATCACTTTTTGACCGCGGATCAAATAGATCTTGTTTTCGATAACTTCTCGCGTGATCACCTCTTTTGCCATGCTTATCACCTCATACTATACCCATGCAATTCAAGTGCCACGCTTGTCCTGAACTTGCCGAAGGGTGCAATAAGTATAAAAATGAAGGATATATGATTGTAAATCGTAGCGGAGTTCGACACCAACATCCCATTCCCCCTCCCCCCTCTTTGGGCATAAAAAAGACTAAAGCCCGCAATAGTGAAATTCTCCTCCGTTTTTGGCGAAAATATAGTGGATGTTATGACAAATACGGCCGCTATCAATGAAAAAAAGGGTGCGAACAGCACTGCCGGGACATATAACTGCCCCAGCGCGGAAGATTTCCGTAAAGACCCGAAAAAAACGGTGAAAATATTACGGGAAATGCTCCGCCTGGACTTTGAAACAGACAAGAGCATAAAAGAATACCGTACCATGAAATGCCTTTATAAGCTCCATATGCAAAGGAACACGCTCGCAAGATATATCAAAGATAACTATAATGTCTACCTAAAGCTCCCAAAAAATAAACTTAGTCTGGCAAAAGCAAAGGACGAGCTTGAATCCTTCGTAAAGGACCACTCTCAAGAACATCTTATTGTTCTGCTTTATTCGATAACCGCAGAAAACCGGCAAAGAGCGCCCGAGCCGCCCGAATGGGAAATTTTATATGACAGATTCATGCGGTTCATAGGGATGAGGGAGCCAAAAGAGCGCCCTATAGATCTAACGATCGCAGTAAAAGATGAAAAAGAATATTTCAAGGAAGGAAAGAAAATATCATATGGAAAAGCAGGCAACATTATCGTTCTTACCATTAACTGCGACGACCTTGTTAAGTCTCCGGAAAATTCCGCAAATCTTAGAAAAGTTCATAGGCTCGTCAGCCTGCTGAATACTTTTATCCCGGCCAAGCCTGTCAAAACAATAACCATTGAAGACGGAACGGGAGGCCACTATCGAACAGAAGAACATGAAGTGGGGATCGCCGCTTTTGGCATTGAATACCATGAATTCATCGGCACGGTTGCCCATGAAATGGGGCATGCGCTGTTCGCCGTTCTGCTGGCCGCGCAGGATGACTTCGACCATCATTCGAAAGATAAGAGTTGGAACAATATATATTTACATTTACTTAAGAACAAGTCCTTTGAAATAGTTGACGATTCCAACTATCAGGAAGAAGACGATAGGTATGGACATCCGCACTCTTCCCCCAATGAATTATTTGCTTCCTCTGTCGCGTCCTTTGTCGTGCACCCCGAAAAGCTTGTGCAGAATATCAATGATCCCGATACTGCAAAAGAAGAAATATTACCGGGAAAGGCAATATACTGTTATTTAAGGGACAACGTATTCAAGGGGGTATTTAAGGACGGCAAATTCATCCCTCAGGAAAGCCCGGAATATGCGGCAAATGATCTTCTCAAGCGAACCAGTTGGAAGGCCATTCAAGCTTCGATCGATTCTCTTACAAAAAAAGAAACAGCGGATATTATTATTAACGGTCTAAATGATAAAAACTTTTACGGTTACCTTGGCGCCCTGAAAGCTGCCAAATGGGTAAAGGTAAAGGACAGAAGACTTGTTCAGCCTCTGATCGATTCTTTAGACGATGAAGATATCGAGGTCCGCATGTGGGCAGTAGCAGCAATACACGCCCTTGGGATCAGCGACAAAAGATTTATCGGGCCCCTGGGAAAGGCTCTTCATATTGCGAGAGATAACGATTACTTTAAAAATCAAGAGGACTATCACCTTCTGCGGGGGATCATTTTGGAAACCCTGCAAAAGCTTGAACTGAGGAGTTTTCGTCTTGTCGCTAAACTGTGTTCACTTCTAAAGCAGGCCGAAGATAATCTGAGCGTAGAGATCGTAAAAACGATCAGATATGTTTGGAGAAAGCCGGAAATTTATTCGATCGGCCCGGGCGACAATAAGCCCGTTATTGAGCGCAGGAGCGCAAAGCACATGACATATGCAATGGATCGATTCTTTTATGCTCTAACTGATGACAATAAAGCCGTAAAGAATGAGGCAAGGAAGTCCCTGGTATCAATAGCAGAACATGATAAGTGGTTCACTCACTTTATGGAATTAGATAGTTCGACCTGGGGAAATACCGTCGTTCATGTCCTGCTAAAAAATGATCCGGGATTCAAAAAGTTCTTTTTAAGCAGGCGCCCGTCGAGAGAGGTCAAATCCGAGGACATATCGCTTTATATAGAATATAAATTCCCAGATAAAAAGTGATCAGCGCAGCTACCCTCCCCCCTCTTTGGGCTTATAAAAAAGAAGATCAGCCGCAATATTCGAATACCACCGATATGATTTATGAGAAATTATGGGATTTTACCGCTCATTAATCGATATATATCTGTTGATATGATCATATCAAGGAGTAAGAATGATACAGCAAGTTAATCAAATAACATTTCATCCGTATATCGGGCGATGTGGCAATAAAGCTAAGATGGATGGCTTTGTTCCTAAAAAAAGGGGCAGGCTTTGGGTAAATGACCATCCAAAAGCCGTAAAGCTCGGGGACTATCCTGTTTTTAGTCTTGAAGGGATATCATATTCTGGCCTGGAGAATAATATTGCGTTTCAGAATAACGGCCAGCACGTTTTAGTAATGGATAACCATAATTATTCCGCTGCTTTTATAATTGACTTGCTTGGAAGAGGAGTAATAAAACCCGATAGTAAAATGGCGCATGTCGATGCCCATCTGGACCTTCAGGGCTCTGATTTTTCCACGGATTATTATTCATGTTCGGCATTATTCCTTGAAGAAGACAGGCATGAATATTTACTTAGAACAACGACGGTCGGATCCTGGCAGGTCGAACCCTTGTTCAAAAGCGGGATCGTCGATCAATCAGAATGGACAGCTATAGCTCTTTGGAAAAATGACCATCAATGGAAAGGCATAAGGTGGAGTCCCTGGCAAAGTGAAAATTGGAAGATGAGCGAAAATCCTTATTATTCTTTCGATGAATTGCACGGGGTATTTGATATCGTGGACATTGATATTGATGTCTTTATGCACCTTGACAGGACCCTTTCTGAAGAAGAAAGGGAAAATACATCAAAAGGGATGATCTGCGAAAGAATAAGATCAAGAATAGATGTGCTTGCTGATTTTGCAAAACCAGCGAAAGCAGTGACCATTGCCTTGAGCCCCGGCTATATGGATCAGGGAAGATCGATGGTCTATGCTGTTGAACTTTTACGGGGAATGGGGCATTTAATGTAAGGTCATCAATAATATAAGAAACTAGTTCCACCTTCCCCTCCCCCCTCTTTGGGCGAACAAAATTAGCTATCAGTTATCAGCTATCAGTTGTCAGGGATCAGGGATGAGGAATAAGGGATCTAGTAAGGAAGCGCTTCGTCTATCTTGTTGCAGATATGATCGATATCTTCATTAGAAAAACCGTACGATCTCATGAGCTGCTTATATTCACCGATGGCGCGATTCTTGCTATGATCAACATCGATCCTGTAAACAGCGTTTAATCCGATCTTGAATGCCCTGAGTATAGAACTTTGGCTGGTCCCGCTCTCTATCATTGACTTTACCGTTGCAAGGACAGCGTTCGCCTCATGCCTGTAATGATGCTCATCTGAACTAGCCATGATGTTTCTCGCCAATACAAGTATATCGCGATAGTACGCCTCTTTATCGCCTGGCTCCATGGATTTGTCCTTTGCAAATGCCTCAACAAGCTTCTCTATGCAAGTAAGTGTTGTAATGTAATAATCCGTTGACCGGATAAGCTTTATCGCTTCCGGTAGCAACTTGCTTGTGTCAAGGTTCATTTCAAGCGCCTTATCAAAAACATACCATATATCATTTTTAGTGCTGATGGTAACATTGCCGTGTATTCGGGATATTTTTAAAAGTAGAGCAAGGTCATGCTCAAGCATTGTGTAGTCCGACCAGTTAAGCTCGAATTTCTTTCTTACGTCCGCCTCAAAACTATTCTGCCTATCAAACGCTCCAAAAAGTGCGTGTGTGCGCGTTTGTACATAATATTTCGCCTCGGCCACATCGATCTTCCCGTCTTTATTCATATCCATAGAGAGCTGATAATTCTCGTTGTCCTTGTGGCTGATGTATCCCCCCGCTTTACTGCTCCATACTCTACCGTCTTCAATGACGCCGTCGCCGTCCTTATCCCTCAAATTAAGTGCCCTGTAAAGGGATTTTAAATATTTCGGATATCCCGCGCCCGCCGAAGATGTACTTCCAATGTCTGACATTGCTTATTCCTCCAAAATATTGATCGGAAATCAACCGCTTATTTATCGCATATTTCCCTATCAAATTTCATTTTTATATTAAAATATTTCCCTTCCCCTCCCCCCTCTTTGGGCGTGGCAGCATAGGTTCAATTAATAAACTGTGAATTGGTCCTTAGAAGTATCGGCGTTGTCCTTAAAAAGGTCGTTTTATTGTGTCTAGAGACGGTAATAGCGGCGCTTGTACCTGTAAATTACTTTTTGTTTCGGGCCAGGAATATTGTTTCCCATTATACATATAACTCGTCGCATACTGCAGTTCATCCTGAACTTTTCCCCATCCGATCCCGTCTTCCATCATCTGCATTCCCAACCTGTACTTCTCAACTGCTTTCTTGAACATCGGCTTACCTTTATATTCCATCTTTTCGAACATTAAAAGCTCCCTCTCATTAAGCTTGTAATAACCTTCCCTGTCCGGCCCAAGATAAACAGATACCAATGCTTCAACCTCTCTTGCAAGGACCTCTTGAAAAGCGCAACTATCCTGCTTAAGGCTGTGAATATTTACGAGCTTCTCCATGGTCTCATTAAGGCTTCCCTCCCATCCCATATATTTCCTGACGGTAGAATAATAAAAATAATAACCTACATTAATACTGATGTATTGATGATCCCCCTTCCCTGAAGATCCTACTCGCATGCTGTAACTTGGATCAGCTTTATATGTACAAACATATGCTTCGCCGTTCTTTTCAATATCGAAGTCGGCTTTTAGGGCCCCTATAACTTCGTCAATTGTTCTTAAATGCGCCAGTTTTTTGATCAACAATTTAAAATACTGCAATGTTGCTATATCGGTATGCCCGTCAAAGCCTCTTATAAATACTTCATCCGTTAACGCTTCCGAAACATCGGGCATGATGCATATTGTTAGGTTTTGATTAATTACTTCCCCTTTTATATTTCCGGAATTTATTTTTGAGTACAACGTAACAGCATTATGCATTGCTTCCCAATCAAGTTTCTTGCCGGCATTTTCCATAATGTCTGTAGCCAGCCTGTATACTTTAAAAAGATCTCGAACAAGTTCTGCCCTGCCCTTATCAGTGTTATATCTGTGCACCATGTTCGCCAATAAATCCGCCCGAGAGGGCCCTGAGTAGCCTTTGGAAAGGAACATGTCGTCCATAAAAACCGCATGAGCAATTTCATGGCTGACCACTCCCCCCTGGCATTGCTTGAGATCATAGACCTTATCGATCGCTGCCTCCATTGCTTCAAAAGCCAGCGGGAGTGCAATGGTCGGGAGTTCATTAAAATATCCTCTGCTGATCTGATAATGTATATCACCGGCATCATACGGGATCTTATTGTTAAGACATTCATGGTGTATAAGCCTGCCTTTTTCACTAAAATTTAAAAAAGTATTTGCTTCGAACTTATACATATCCATAGAAAACCTATGGTCAATGATCGATACAATCCTTTCATGGGGATTAAAACGGCCTATAGTATTACGGGTTCTTCGGTCGACATGGGCGTACCTGAAACTGATATCATAGTCATGGATATAATCCATTATCCATCCATCCCACACGGACAGCGCTTTGCTCAGGTCCTTTGATGAAAATCCGGTCGATTCGCCGCCCAGCAGGTCCATGACCTCACTATATTTCCCATTAACAACGGACAATAATTCGGGATCCGGCTGCGTTGAATACCTTCTGCTCTTGTCTTCTACTATGCTGCCCATGTAATTCTGCAGTATAGAATCATAATAGGACCTTTCGGCCTTGAATTCTTCATGCGTGAGGCCGGTCTCTTCAATGTATAGGATACAGTCTTCCTGCTCATTAACTTTAGGGCCCCTTACAATGCCGTCGCTGTCCTTTTTTCTGCATTCATCATAAAAGGCTTTAGCCGCAGGATCAGAAATATCCTTTAAAAGTCCGTAATTTATTCCCGGAGTTATTGCTGTCATTATTCCCCTCTACTATATATATCGACAAAAAACACTCGAAAAATCGCTTTAAAACAAAGAATAAGAGGTTGAAAATGATCATTCCTTCCCCCTCCCCCCTCTTTGGGCTTTTAAAAAGAAGAGATCCCTTTATCTAAGTGCAGCAGGTACAGGTACGCCATAGAGCTTTTCCATCCCGGCCTGTGCATATTCAGCCATTGTGATGCCCATATCAGATGTTTCTTCCTGTCCAAAAAGCCATCCCCTTTTCGGGTGCAGAGCCCAGCGGAATATATTAACCATTCCTTCAGAACCGACCGTTCCCGGAACAGGAAGCCACTGCAAAAAGCTGAGGTATTCATTAAGGGGCTCGAACAATTCTTCTTTTGCTTCATCTTCTGAGAGATGCGCCAGCTTTTGGAGGACCACTTTCGGGATCATTCTTGTTAAGATCCCAACTGTATCTGTCTCTTCTCCCACATTACCTTCCGCTTTACTCATAAGATCATCGGCGATCGCAAGCATCGGACTGAAAAAAGAACTTCCCGCACAATATTTTGAAGGATAACGATAAAATTCACCATACCATTCATCCAATGATCTGCTGCCTAAAACTAAATTCAACTCAAAGTCCTCTACGACAGACCTCACATCCTTCAGGTTTTTCTCAGTTGCTTTATGACGAGGGGGGAGTTGGTTCAATACCGACACCTTAAGTTGAACTCTTAATATCACATCTGAGTAGAAGATCCCTTTGTATTTACCTTCATATGGCCCGTAATCCGCGCCAAATAGATTCATTAATTCATGTGTCCATCCTCTTCGGCATGGAATAGCCCACTTTGCGCCATTCGTCTTGTTCCAATCATAAAATCTTTGATAGCATTCCCTTAAGGGCATCCGGGAGAGGATTAAAGTTTTGATATTATAGTCAGGGCCTTTTGATATTATCCGCCAAATTTCAGATCTTACATATCCCGTTTCACGAAAACGTTCAAGATCATATTGAGATGTTCTATCGAGAACCGCTTTTTTTAGATCAGGTTCCTTTGCTATTGCCTGTACAATTTCACTCCTAACAGAACCTTCATTATATAGATCCTTAAATTCTTCACCCAAGAGCGATCTCATACTGCGGCTGACGGCATCTGCCGCGGCATTGAACGCGCGCCGCGTGGCAGGGCGCCTGTAGGCCCACAGGCCAACCTTGAATGCTGCTTGATTTACTGCTCTAGCAATAGTGAAATTTGTCATAGAAATACCGTATTTATATCGATATATTCATGAGGAAATTTCAGGAAATCCCCCTTCCCCTCCCCCCTCTTTGGGCGAACGGAACGTAGGGATAAGCTGTAAGGGATAAAGGGTAGGCGATAAGGGATAAGGGGTAAGGGATGAGGGATGAGGGACGAGGGGGTCAGTTAGGTCAGTTAATTCAGTTGGGTCGGTTATTTCATTTGGGGACGAGGGCTCGGGGTACTCATTTTCTCTTCATCCTCCGGCCATAACAAGTTCTTTTTGCTGTGAAATTCCGCATAAGTGGATGATTCTAAAAATGTGCGCATCTTGTAAGCCGCCTGTAGGATATTCTGCTGTTCTTCTTCTTTATCGTAATAATCATTATGTTCATTTTTCAGCGCTTCCTTTATCTTTTCGCCAAAATATTTATTGACCTCTTTTATGATACCGTTCCTTTCCGAGCTTGATACGCTGAACTTTATGCTGCCGGAGTAAGGTTTTTCCGCCATATCGATCACTGCATATTGTGCAATGGATATGACGCCTTTCCATGAATTTTGAGGAACGGAGTTTAACATGGAGATCATATCACTATATTCATGATCCGAGAGGTCATCTTCCGTTACATAAAGCCCGTATTTTTCAGCGACCTTCAACTTGACCGTATTTATGCTTATCCTGTTGTCAGCTGCTTTGATTATTATGTCCGCGCCCAATTCACGCTTTAGATCGCCGCATTCCAGATATGGCTTCATTAATGTTTTGGCTCTCTCAAGAAGCTTGTTCTGGTCCGCTATGGATTCCCTGTAAGATCCGAGTTGATCGATCATATTTTCCTGCATCGATAAAGCCCTATCGCTGAGTATTAGGGCCCTGATAACTGAATCTGCATAAATATATTCCGATGAATTTATATTGTCAGCGGCAAAACAAGATGAAGCCATCAAGATCGTGAAGATAATTACCGTGATCATCCCTTTTATGTTCATAGTTGATCCCTCCTGATTAAGGAATGATACTCCTCTAAAATAATATTTCAATAGATTTAAACATAGGGATCAGGGGTCAGGGATCAGGACCTTTGATTTTTATTCATTAAAGCGTATAATTTTGGTATGAAAAAAGTTAATTTGGGCCTCCGTGCAGCTCTGGCAATAATTTTCGGCGTCCCTGTCGTCGGCGCAATGATATTTTTACCGGCATGGTCATTCGACTACTGGGAAGGCTGGGCATTCCTCGAGATACTCTTTACCCCAATGGCCTTTTTCCTCGCCTACATGCTGAAATATAAAAGAGAACTGATGGAAAGACGCCTGAAAATGAAAGAAAAAAGAAAAACTCAGGCAAATGTCCAGCTATTCAATATGATCCTCTTTTTAACATCAATAACAATAGCAGGCCTGGATAACAGATTTAATTGGTCGCCTATGCCGTTATCTTTTAAAATATTTTCACAAGCAATGATGTTTTTCGGTTACTTAATGTTCATGAAAACAATGCTTCATAACGAGTACGCATCAAGAGTTATCGAGATACAGGAAGGACAGAAATTAGTAGATACCGGACCGTACGCCGTCGTCCGACACCCGATGTACACAGCGGCAATATTGATGTATATTTTCATCCCCCTCGCCCTCGGCTCCTTCTGGGCTGTTATTCCCCTTCTTTTCCTTCCGATCAGTATCATCATAAGGATATTCGACGAGGAAAAAGCGCTGATAGATAGCCTTGACGGATACGCAGACTACATGAAAAGAGTTAGATATAGATTGATACCGTATATTTGGTGAGGATCAAATACAATTCCTTGCATCCCCCCTCTTTGGGCTTATAAAATTATGGATCAGGGAAAAGGGATGAGGGATTAGGGACTGGGACCACCCCAACCCCTAGCCCCCAGCACCTAGTCCCTAATTCAAGACATTTTGATTTTTATTTATTTCGTCGTATAATTTCTGTATTACTGTTAAAGGAGAACTAAACATGAAAGCTGTTATCTGCACAAAATATGGGCCACCGGAAGTTCTTCAGCTGAGAGAAGTGGAAAAACCTGTTCCAAAAGATAATGAAGTGCTTATAAAGATCCATGCAACAACCTGCCATATCGGTGATACAAGAATTCGAAGTTTCAATGTTCCATTCTGGGAAATGATCCCCTTTCGGATATTTCTCGGTATCACAAAACCAAGAAAAGGCATACTAGGAATGGAATTAGCCGGAGAGATCGAATCAGTAGGTAAAGATGTAACGCTTTTTAAAAAAGGCGATAAGGTTTTCGCTCTTTCTGGTTTTGGTTTTGGATCATATGCTGAGTATATCTGCTTGCCTGAAAAATCCAAAGAAGGAACAGGTGAAATGAAGGGTATCGTTGAAATAAAACCATCCAATTTAACATATGAACAAGCTGCAGTTATTCCCGCCGGAGGGCTCACGACCATAAAGATCATTCAAAAAGCAGACATCAAGAAAGGTCAAAAAGTTCTCATATACGGCGCTTCCGGAAGTTTGGGGACTTATGCAGTACAGCTAGCAAAATATTTTGGGGCAGATGTTACCGGAGTATGCGGTCCCACGAACTTAGAAATGGTCAGGTCTTTGGGCGCAGACAAAGTAATAGATTACACCAAAGAGGATTTCACCAAGAACGGCGAACATTATGATGTTATTATCGACGCTGTACTTAAGACTTCTCTTTCACGCTGCAAAGGATCGCTAAAAAATAATGGGAAATTCCTTAACTCTTACGGTTTAAAAAAGATCCAGCAGGAAGACCTGCTTTTCTTAAAAGATCTTATAGAGGCTGGGCAGTTAAAACCGATCATAGATAGGACCTATCCTTTGGAACAAATTGTTGAAGCTCATCGATATGTTGAAAAAGGCCACAAAAAGGGAAATGTAGTTATCACTGTAGTATAATTATCATGTAAGGATCAGGAGGCGCGACATAAAGAAGCAGATAAAGATATCTTTTTCGTTAATAGCATTATTCTTTCTTTTTGTGATCTTACATAATGCTGTTTACGGTTTGTTCGGGATAGAAGAGCCGTTTTTCTTTATATTAGCCTTTCTTTCATTGTTCGGCCTTGCTGGTTATATCATTTTCAATATTTTCACATATTTCATAAATAAAAGGAGGGAAAAATGAATTCAAACAGAAAAACCGCGATAATTACGGGAGTATTATTTATAACTGCGACGGTTGCATTCTCAATTGGGATGATCATATTAGAGCCAATTTTAGGTGGTTTAGATTATCTTACTAACGCTTCTGCAAATGCAAACCTAGTGATCATTGGAGCGCTCCTTGTGTTAATTGATAGCGTTGCAGTTGCTGGTATTGCAATTGTGCTGTATCGAATCCTAAAAAAGCATAATGATGTTTTAGCTCTTGGATATGTTGGTGCCAGGATCATTGAGGGAATATTCTTTATGGTTTATGCGATCACAATACTAACATTACTGACATTAAGTAAAGAATTTGTACAAGCTGGTGCCCCGATCGCTTCCTCCTATCAAGCATTAGGCACTATGTTGCTAGCTGCAGGTAATTGGGCCTTTTTGCTTGGGTACGGACTTGTTTTTGGTCTATCTGCCCTGATCTTAAATTTTGTATTATATCGATCAAGACTCGTTCCTCGATGGTTATCAGGTTGGGGTTTTGTTAGCGCTGCATTTGTGTTCATAAATTTTTTCTTACAATCTTTTGGTATTAGCTTTTTCGAATTTTTAGATTTTTCTATTGCTTTGCAGGAAATGGTGTTTGCAGTATGGCTGATAACTAAAGGATTCAATCCAGCTGCGATATCTTCCACGTCTGCATAAATAAACAAGGAAGAAAACAACATGAAAAGAGATACTGGGTTTTTTATCCTTATTACCGTTGGCATCTTACTGGCCATCCTCTTGCTATGCGGGCAAACAACAGCTTTATTTAATTATGATCTGACCGTAGCTTTGGGGCTGCAGGAGTCTGTAAATGAGGTCGGCAATGTCGGTATTGCCTATGCAAAAGGATTCGGATTCGGGGACACGCTTATTTACCTCCCATTGCTGCTTTCCGGGATCATCGGATCATTGAAAAATAAAAAATGGGGGATATATACGATGTTCGGCGCTCTTGCTGTTACTGCCTATTGGCCGATGGTTTGCCTGTATGCGGTATTTGCAGATAGAAATGCGATAAAATTAATGCCCGATAAATATATTTCGTATTCGATCATTCTGCCGCTGATCACTATCTATGGTTTATGGGGAATGTGGTATTTGTACAAACGATATGCTCAATAGACCTAAAAGCAGAATACTGATCTTATTTGGAGCACTGTCTCCGATCATGTATATTGCAGCCGCAGTTATCGGCGGAACGCTTGCTCCCGGGTATGATCATGTAAGGGACTCCGTAAGCGACCTGCTGCGGCCGGGAGCTCCAAACAAAGCTTTACTTGATAGCCTCATGCTTCTCTCAAATGTTTTTACAATATTAGGAAGCATCGGCATCCTTCTGGTCCATAAGGCGATAAATAAATTAGCCAGAACGGGAATATTTCTGATACTTGCCACAGGAATATTATCAATACTCTCGGCATCTGTATTTAGACTGCCGACCGGCCCGGAAATGACGGTCTCAGGAGTGATACATATCGCGATCGTAGCGGCACTGGTATTGACATCGCTGGCCCTTATATTAATGATCGGATCCGGAATGAGCAGATATGAAGGCTGGAAATATTTTAAGCTGTATTCAATTATCACTTTTCTTTTGTTCTTTATCGGCGGCGGATTATCTCCTGTGATAATTGCAAAAGGAATACCTGTGGTGGGATTAGTTGAAAAACTTTCAGTTTGCGTTTATTTCCAATGGATCATCGTGCTGTTCATTAAGTTCTATAAATATAAATGAACATTACCCCCCCCTCTTTGGGCATGTTAATGCAGCTATCAGGTATCAGCTAACAGCTGACAGTTAATTTATTCCTTGCAGTCCCATAGTGCAGGCGTATAATATTGTCATAAAGAGGGGGTGATTTATGGATAAGAAACTCATCGACCTTATAGCTTACATCCTCGTCATTATCGGTGCGATCAACTGGGGCTTGGTTGGATTAGCGAATTTGGACCTTGTAGCAACGCTTCTTGGCAATATCCCGATACTTCAACAGGCAACTTATATACTTGTTGGATTAGCAGGTCTTTATGTCGGCTACATAAAATTAATAAAGAAAGCTTAATTGAATATTGTTCCTAAAATAGACCGTCATCATTTGGCGGTTTATTTTTTTATACGCTCCCATATCTCAACCCCGCCTCTCACTACCCTGAATAACGGATTAACGCGGATATTCTTTATCTTTTTGCTTCTGCAGTACAGCGGCTTTGCGCGCTTTTTTAATTTGCACAAAAGGTGATGGAATTCATACGCGGCCTGCCCCTTCGTTGTCCTCAGCTTTGCGCACCTTCCGCGCCTTACCTTTATCTTCTTTTTGTCGAACCTGTATCCCCTTTTTGATGCCTCCTCCTGAACGGCAAGCAGGTACCTGCCTATAGCGGCCATTGGATCACTGCATTCCTTGAACCTTATTATCTGTGGATGGCGCCTGTAGCCTTTTGTTCTTCCGGCAAGGACCTTCTGTGCAAGCAGACCTTCGCGCCACAGCGCGACAAGTCCTTTCTGGTCAAGGTATTTTGGATGTATTGTCCAAAGCCTCATTAATTAAGAAGTGCTATAGAAAGATTCAATACCGAAGCAAAGCTTACCCATAAGATATACGGGATAAGGATCAATCCTGCTGTCTTTGATATCCTGTAGAAATAAATGATCGTCAGCAGGATGAATATCCACATAATGACGATCTCAATAAAAGCAAAGAGCGGAAGATGAAGACCAAAGAAGATAATTGACCAGATCGAGTTCAGTATAAGCTGAATACCAAATATCGTAAGGGCTTTACGGACACCTTCATTCTCCAATCCTTTCTCCCAAATAATAAAAGCAGCAATACCCATCACAGTGTAAAGAGTGAGCCATACGGGAGCGAATATCCAGTTCGGCGGATTAAAAACAGGCTTGTTCAGAAAAGCATACCATGTCGGGATAGCTTGATATGTGGCAAGAGATCCAATCATTCCGGCAAGATGGCAGATAAAGACGGCAAAAATGAGCTTAATTGCTTTTATTGTGCTCATGTTTTATCCCCTCCTGGTAAGAAATGATACGCCTATGGGAAGGTAAATTCAATGGATTTTTCCTTCCCCTCCCCCTCTTTGGGCTTACCCTGAAGCAATGCAAAACCAAAATACATGCATACTTCAGGGCAGGTAAAAAGACTTAAGACATTTTGATTTTTACTAATTAAAGCGTATAATTTTGATATTAATTATCAGGAGGGAAAAGAAATGAGCTTGGTCATGGAATATCTTGTCGCAGGCTTATTGGCTATAAAAGAATATCTCGCTCTTCACGTGATAACATGCCTTATCCCCGCTTTTCTGCTTGCAGGCGCAATAGTTACTTTTATTTCCAGAGAAGCAATAATAAAGTATTTGGGCCACACTACAAATAAATTCAGGTCATTTACACTTGCAGGCATCGGAAGCTTTTTTATCGCAGCTTGTTCATGCACGGTCATACCGGTAGCAAGCGGATTATATTACGGGGGAAGCAGTATCGGCGCTGCATTTATTGTCCTTTGGGTAGCCCCTGCAACGAACATTTTGGCATTGGTCTATACCGGCGCGGTGATCGGATATAAGATGGCTGTCATCAGAGTAATATCTGCCTTGGCAATGGCGTTTGTTGTGGGCATGGTCATGGTAACCGTTTTCAGAAAAGAAGAGGAAAGCAGACATGTAATAAGCATAGAAGAAAATGCGGACACCAAGATCATTCTGGGTAAAGATGTGATACTCATAATCCTGCTTGTTATTACGCTTTTGGCCCCCAACTATCTTGTCCCCAAAGGATCTTATATTCATAAGCTGCTGATCTGGGCCATAGCAATGACAGTAACGGCCTCTTATGCTTACCTGAAACACTCAAAGGAAAAAATAATGGGCTGGCTTAATGAGACCTGGTGGTTCATAAAGATAATTTTTCCTCTTCTCTTGTTAGGTGTGTTTATTGTAGGGATCATCGGAAAATTACTGCCTCAAGAACTTATCCAAACATGGCTTGGCGGCAAAAGTCTCCGCGCTTCATTTTTGGCCACGATAATCGGACAGCTCTGTTATTTTGCAACTATGACCGAAGCGCCGTTCGTTGATACTTTAATGAAATTGGGTATGGGCAAAGGTCCCGCCCTTGCCCTTCTTCTTACCGGACCCGGCATGAGCCTGCCGAACATGCTGGCAATAATCAGGGTTTTTGGCTTGAAGAAAGCTGTCGTGTATATAATTACCATAATGGTATTGGGAACGTTGATCGGATGGTTCACAGGCAACTTTATTTTTTAGGGGGTGAAGCCAATGGAGATCGCAATATACGGCCCAGGATGTGCCAGATGCGTAACCACTGAAAAGAACGTCAGGGAAGCTTTAAAACAGCTCGGCAAGAACGCGGAAGTTAAAAAGATAACGGATATACTTCAATATGCCAAAGCAAATGTCATGTTAACGCCTGCTGTTGTTATTGACGGTGATGTCAAGATCTCAGGAAAAGTCCCCTCTGTCGATGAGTTAAAAACAATTATTAATAGCCTATAGAGGTCGCATGAAGATAACTATGAGAAGAATAATATATGCTGCCGCAATATTGACGCTGCTGATGGCTGTCGCTTTTATTTTTGCGCATAATTCAGCCGGCAAGCCCAATATGAACAGTAAAAAAACAGAAAAAGTTATCGAAAGTACTCATGGGATAAAGGTGACTTTTATAGAACTTGGTTCGGTCGGCTGCCTCCCCTGCGATATGATGCAGCCGATACTTGATGAGATAGAAAAAGAATATGAGGGGCAGGTTGCAGTCCGTTTCTATGATGTTAGATCGCTTTTTGGAAAGCCTTACGCCCAAAAATACGGCATAAGAATGATCCCGACCCAGGTCTTTCTTGATAAGGATGGAAATGAATATTACAGGCATTCGGGCTTTTTCCCAAAAGATGAACTTGTAAAGATACTGGAACAGAAGGGAGTTGAATAATGCTCCTGAATATATTTGAAGCGTTATACGCTTCTCTACAGGCAATGCCGGCAATTGCTTTAACAGGAGCCTTTATCTGGGGCATGCTTAGTATATTATTAAGCCCCTGTCACCTTGCGAGCATCCCGCTTATTGTCGGATTTATAAGCGGGCGGGAAAAAGGATCGAACAAGGAAGCCTTTTTTATATCGACCGTCTTTTCGGCAGGAATATTAACAACGATCGCAATGATCGGGCTGATAACAGGGATGATGGGAAGGATGTTCGGTGATATAGGCATCTACGGCAATTACATTGCAGCTATCATACTTTTTATTGTCGGCCTTTATCTTCTTGAAATAGTTCGTTTCCCTTTCTTGAGCGGTTTAAGCCGGCCCAAGCCAAAAGAAAAGGGTTTTTTTGCTGCATTTATCCTTGGGCTTTCTTTTGGCGCCGCAATGGGACCATGCACTTTTGCTTATATGGCGCCTGTTCTAGGCATTGCGTTCAATATAGCTGCAACACGATTCCTTTATGCGGTGATGCTGCTGTTATTCTATGGGATAGGCCATTGCTCGGTGATCGTCTTTGCCGGCACTTTTACCGAAACGGTCCGGAATTATCTTAACTGGAATGAAAGATCAAAAGCCACATTGCTCCTTAGAAAAATATGCGGCATTCTTGTCATTATTGGCGGGATATATTTGATCCGGAACTACTAAAGGAGCCATGAAAATGAAAAACCAGGGAATCAGCTTTTTTGAAAAATATTTATCTATCTGGGTAGCCTCATGTATCCTTGTTGGTGTTTTAATTGGGAGGTTCATGCCGGCGATCCCCTCTTTTTTGAGCAAATTTGAATACGCAAATGTATCGATACCGATAGCTATACTAATATGGATGATGATCTTCCCTATGATGCTGAAGATCGATTTCACCTCGCTCCTGCACAGCGCAAAACAGCCGAAAGGATTAACTATCACGGTCGTTACGAACTGGCTGATAAAACCTTTTACCATGTATGCGATCGCTTTTTTGTTCTTTAAAGTAGTGTTTAAAGATATGATCCCTTCTGCTCTGGCCACCCAGTATCTCGCGGGAGCAGTATTGCTTGGCGCAGCCCCCTGCACCGCCATGGTATTCGTTTGGAGCTACCTTACCAAAGGAAATCCCGCGTATACATTGGTCCAGGTGGCAGTTAACGATGTGATCATTCTATTCGCGTTCACCCCGATAGTCGCGATCCTTTTGGGAATAAGCAATATCATTGTGCCGTACGCCACACTGTTCCTATCCGTCTTTTTATTTGTTGTCATCCCTTTTTCCGCGGGATTTATCGTCAGGAACAATGTGATAAAAAGAAAAGGTTTGAAGTATTTTGAGGAAGAATTCGTAACAAAATTCGGCAACATAACGGTGATCGGCCTCTTGATGACACTGGTGATCATATTCGCGTTTCAGGGAAATATCATTTTAGGCAACCCTCTGCATATCGCACTGATCGCGATACCTTTGATCATCCAGACATTCTTGATCTTTTTCTTTGCTTACGGATGGGCAAAACTATGGGATACAACACACGATATCGCGGCTCCGGCAGGGATGATCGGTGCCAGCAACTTCTTTGAACTTGCCGTTGCGGTAGCCATATCCTTATTCGGACTGCGGTCCGGAGCTACGTTAGTAACTGTCGTTGGGGTCCTGGTCGAAGTTCCGGTGATGCTTACTTTAGTAAAGATCGCGAACCATACCAGAGGCTGGTTCAGCAAAGAGGTCCTGGAAGAGTATGGATTGGATTCTTAAGGTTTATTTGTAGAAAGAAGCTGAACTCCCCCCTCTTTGGGCGCGGGAACAGGGAAAAGGGCATCTCACTCCGCCTTATTTAGATATTAGAGTTTGTTCGTCAAAATTCACTGGTAACAACTTCAACAGCTAAATGTTTTGACCACGAAAAACTATTTTTTATCATCTCAATTCGTTTTTTAATGAATATTGTAGAAAGCTCTATAGTGTTAGGGTGGAGCTTGCCATCCTTATTTATATTTAAAGTTACTTCGATCTTGTCATTACCTATAAAGTAAGTAATAAAAGTATATTTATCTTGAGAATCACCGGCATACATATCAATTTTCATACTTAACCATTCATATCGTGTAGGCTCAAAAGGTTCTTGCAAGTCTGTCTTTTGCTCACAGAATACAGGAGAGGCAAGAAGCAGGAAAATGAGGCATATTATTACTTTTTTCATATTTACACCGTCCTTATTTATTATTTTTTCTTTACCGCGAATCCGTAATGTCCGAGATATTTGCCGAGAGAGTAATAATTTCCGTGCGAATAACATATCGGATCGGTTTTCCTTAGGTCAAATCCGCCGTCTTTTGTCATGTATTCCTTATCTGCATGTATGCAAAAAACTTCAGCAATGAACATATCATGTGTTCCAAGCGGCTTTACCTCCTTCACCCTGCATTCAATATTTATCGGGCTCTCCTTAATGAGAGGCGCTTTAATATTCTTGCCCTTTATCGGGGTGAGATGCATTTTATCGAACTTGTTCAAGTTCCTTCCGGACCTGTTGCCGCAAAAATCCGTGGCAAATGCCAGCCGTTTTGTTGTAAGGTTTATGCAGAATTCATTCGTTCTTTTAATGATCTCATGTGAATATCTGGAAGGCCTGATGGATACATATGTCATTGCAGGTTCCGAACAGATCGTTCCTGTCCAGGCTATTGTGATTATGTTGTAGTTTTCCGGCTTATCGCCGCATGAGACCATTACTGCCGGCGCAGGATAGACCATTGTTCCGGGCTTCCAAATTGCTTTACTCATAAAATGTTTTCCTTTTTAATCCCATTATTCCCTTCTATTAAGCAATTATACTTCCTGACAATGAATATTCAACCTGGATCAGCCATACCGGATCCTCGATTGGAGTGTTGCAATGGGTAGGTGTATAACCTTATTAGAATTCTTAACAATATTCGACTAAGTTAAATTATTTTTCTATTGCTTGTGCGTTATATTAAATAATTGCTTGTACGCCCTATTAAATACTAGTATAATTTCATAAAATGTTCCAATAGGAGGAATAATATGAATAAAACGTTTAAAACATTTCTTGTAATTCTATTGTGCTGTTCTCTGTTTAGTTCTCCTGTATTCGCTGCTGGATTTAAGTATTCTCTAGGTACATTTGATCTATCTTCTGTATTAAGTAATCCAACATTTTTGCAGGGAAAATATAGTCCTCAAGCACACTATACTGGTGAAGACCACGTGCATTACTATGAGGGTGATGTAGACTCAGACATGGAATTAAATACTCTTGGGATCATCGTTTTAGTAATAATTGTGATATGGTTAGCGTCCCCAAATTAGTAGTCTGAAGGTCACGGATCCAATCCCCTCTTTGGGTGTATATAACACCTGCAATTTTACATTTCCAAATATTTCCGTACAATGAAGAAAATCAGAAAGGGTGCGGACCAAAAACCATGCTTCAAATAAATAATCTATCATTATCGTTCGGTGAAGAGCAAATTCTTGACGATATAAGCTTCAATATCCATCAGGGAGAGCGCATCGGCCTGGTTGGCCGCAACGGCTCCGGCAAGACCAGCATATTCAGGCTCATCACGGACGAGATACATCCCGACGAAGGACGAATAGCAATACCAAAGAACTATACGATCGGATACCTAAAACAGCACCTTTCCTTTACAAAACCCACCGTCCTTGAGGAAGCCTGCCTAGGGCTAAAAGAAGACGAGAAGGACCAGACATGGAAAGCAGATAAGATCCTTTTTGGGCTTGGCTTTACTAAAGATGAACTCGATAAGTCCCCTATGGAATTTTCCGGCGGCTTCCAGGTCCGCCTGAACCTGGCAAAAGTCCTCCTGGCAGAACCCCACCTGCTTCTGCTCGACGAACCGACCAACTACCTCGATATCGTTTCTATACGCTGGTTCACAAAATTCCTGCAGACCTGGGATAACGAACTGATCCTGGTCACTCATGACCGCGACTTTATGAATAAAGTAACTACCCATACTATGGCTATCCATAGGCGGAAATTAAAAAAGATCGAAGGCGGCACGGCTAAACTTTTCGAACAGATCGCCGTGGACGAAGATGTATATGAACGCACCAGGAAAAAAGACCAGAAGAAACGCGATGATGCGATGAAATTCATCAATCGATTCCGCGCCCAGGCCGCAAGAGCAAGCCTTGTCCAATCACGGATCAAAGCTCTGGAAAAAATGGGCGAAAAAAAAGAACTGGCTGCCGTCACGGAATTGGGCTTTCGCTTTAACGCAGCCGAATTCCAGCCGAAATTCCCCATGACGGTAAAGGAACTCTCATTTGGATATTCACCCGATAAGATATTGATCGAGGGGCTCTCCATCGATATCAAACAAAATGACAGGATCTGCGTGATCGGCAAGAACGGAAAAGGCAAATCCACACTATTGAGATTGCTGGTCAGGGAACTTGAACCAAAAAAAGGTGAAATCACCACCCACCCTACCTGTAAGCTCGGGTATTTCGGACAGACAAATATCGAAAGCCTGAACCCAAAGAACACTATAGAACAGGAACTTCACCAGATCCGCTCGGATATGAGCTATCCGGATATCCGCAGAACATGCGGGGCAATGATGTTCTCCGGCGACCTGGCGCTTAAAAAGATATCCATCCTGTCCGGAGGAGAAAAGAGCCGCGTATCACTAGGGAAGATACTGCTTAGCCCGGCGAACATCCTTCTGCTGGACGAACCGACGAACCATCTGGACATAGAATCCTGCGACTCCATGATCGCAGCGCTCGATGAATTCACGGGCGCAGTTGTGATCGTCACTCACAGTGAAATGTTCCTTCATCACCTGGCAAATAGATTGATAGTTTTCAATGAAGGCCGTGTTTCTGTTTTTGAAGGCACTTATCAGAACTTTTTGGATAAGGTCGGATGGGAAGAAGAAGCAAAGAAGCCGAAGAAGATCAAGACGTCGAAAAAAGATAAAGTCGGCCAAAAAGCATCGGCTCTTGAGTATAAGAAAAAGCATAAAGCTCTGCACAAAAAGATCGCGGATATTGAGAGCGAAATAGATGATGAGGAAGCGGCCCTTGAAGATAATGATAAAAAGATAATTGAGACCGTAAAGAAAGGCAATTCATCCGACATAAGATCTCTACAGATAAAAGGCCACAACCACCAGCAGACAATAGATGCCAAATATAAAGAACTGGAGACCATGATCGCGGAACTTGATGTGCTGGACAAAGCGAAGCCTGTTGATGAAGGGGTAAGCTGACAGCTGACAGCCAATTAATTCCTTTCCCTCCCCCTTCTTTTCCCGTATAATTTCGGCATTAAGGCGGTGAAATGATGAAGAATTTACTGGCAATATTGTTCCTTTTTACAATAATCTTGTATGCCGGCGATAAAATACTGGGTGAGTATGAGATATCGGAATGGAAAGATTCCAGAGCGGGAGCAATTAGATTTGTAACAACGGACAATGAAGAGATCGAGTTTTCGGGTACTTATTTAATTAAGCATAAGGCAAGTAAATCTGAATAATAAGGCGAAGAGATAAGAGGTATACTTCCTCATCATGAAAAAGAAAAAAGCAAAAAGATACATTGTCTTCAATAAGCCTTACGGCGTTCTCTCGCAGTTCACGGACAAAGAAGGGCGCCCCACGCTTAAAGACTACATAAAGATACCGGATGTCTACGCGGCCGGCCGCCTTGATATGGACAGCGAAGGCCTGCTGTTCCTGACCGATGACGGACCCATGAACCATGCCCTGTCAGACCCGAATATGAAACAACCGAAAACATATCTTGCCCAGGTTGAAGGCATACCGAATAAGAGAATGATAAAAGAGCTTGAAGAAGGAGTCCTTCTCGGAAGATATAAGACGCTCCCCGCAAAAGTCGCGACGCTTGAAAAAGACCCCGAGATATGGAAAAGGCCCAAACCGATAAGATTCAGGAAAACTGTCCCGACTTCATGGATGCTGGTCACGATAATTGAAGGAAAGAACAGGCAGGTAAAAAAAATGACCGCAAAAGTAGGCCTCCCCTGCTTACGGCTCATCCGAACATCCATCGGCTTGATAGACCTCGAGGACCTGCTGCCGGGGCAGTATAGGGAGATCGAAAGGCCGGATATCAAAGAATTCAAAAAACACGCTTGATACTTATTCTTTTGGTGTATAATATCCAAATTGAAAAGGAGGTGAAAATATGAAAAAATTCGCACTATTACTGATACTTCTATTGGCATTCCAGATCCCTGCATTTGCTGATCTCGCCAGTGCAGATGTTCAAACTGGATTAGTGATACTCGACCTGCCGGGACTAAGCGCGGTTGACCGCAATGAAAATAATGAGATAACCTCATTTACAGGCGTCAACCTTGGGCTTGGAATATCGCACAGATCGTTCTTTGAACCTGTAAAAGCAAATCAATGGAATAATTCTTGGGATATAGGAACCGTTGCACTGTTGATCCCTTATGTCGGCATCGGAACGGACCATGTCTGGGAAAATGGATGGTACTTCGGCGTCGGAACTATTTACATTATCCCTATAATCCGCGGAGGATTATATTTCTAAGTAGACCGTATTGGACCTAAAAGCCCTGAAGCAGCGTAAAGCGCACACTTCAGGGCTTTATTTTTCATCTTTGTGCATATATAATCGCCACATGAGAAAAAATTTCACCTACCTTATCCTTCTCCTTGCAGCCGCCTCGGCAATTCTGCTGTTCTTTACCGGCTGCGGAACAAATTCCGGAACTGTTGTGACATACAACGATATAGTCTGGGCCGTCGGCGCAAACATATACGGGTCCGGCACGATACTCAAAACCGTGAACAGCGGCATAACATGGACAAGGCAGGGTTCGCCGGAGATCCCGGATATCATAATGAACGATGTTATCGCTTTGAACAGCACCACAGCCTGGGTCGTCGGCGGCAATATATACGGTTCCGCGACCATATTCCTCACAACTGACGGGGGAGATACCTGGACAAGGCAGGGCTCCGGAGAGGTCCCCGATGTCTATCTATACGCAATAACAGCCGCCTCAACTCTCACTGCCTGGGCGGTCGGCGACAATGGGACAATAGTTAAAACAACTAACGGAGGCGCCTCTTGGGCCACGCAGGAATCAGGCACAACAGCCCAGCTTGAGGGCATCAAGGCTGTTGACGAAAATATTGCATGGGCTGGGGGAAATCCTGACAACGGATACGTTATCATACTTAGAACGATCGACGGCGGCGCAAACTGGTCAAGGGTGGGCATCTCCGAGGAAGTCGGGGGCAATCCGCTGATCAAAATAACGGCTTTTGACGCTGACACTGCCTGGGCTGTCGGCGGATGCAGGACAGCGATCAGGACAGACAACGGCGGCGCAAGCTGGGAACAGCAGTTCGACTCTCATCCCACATCTAACGGCGACCTGAACAATATCATAGCCTTTGATACCGATCGAGCATGGATGGCTGCCGACGCAGGCGTGATGCTTTATACTTCCGACGGCGGCGCGACCTGGGAGGGACAGACAGCCGGCACATCCGGCTATTATTTGCTTGGGGTCGATGCGGTAGATCAAAACAATATCTGGTCTGTAGGCTCAGAAATAAGCCCTCCTTTTAATGGAATAATCGTTCACACCTTTAGCGGCGGCGCACCCTGGTCGCAGCAGCTTATTTGGGATAAAGGCTTAAGTGCGGTATCGGCTGTCGGCGGGAATCGATAAGGGATCAGCTAACAGCTGTCAGCTGACAGCTATTTGGCCAAAAAGTGAAATTATCCCCCTAAAAGGCCGAAGTAAATACAGCTTGCTAACACGGTATGAATCGTGTATAGTAACGCCCGAAGAGTCGAAGTTAGTGGTATGCGTATCAGATAGTTTACCCATTTGTAAATAGTTTGAAACGATCCAAGGCCGATTTCGCCTTGGTTTTTTTGTTATAAAGTGTCATTAACTAATGAATGAAAAATGTATTGAGAGGTGAGATGAAATATGGCAAAGAGTTTATTTGTAGGCAACCTTCCTTGGTCTGTGACCGAGGATGAGCTGAAGGCAAAGTTCGAAGAACATGCGAACGTGCTTGCAGTAAGGCTTATAACGGATAAATTCACCGGCAAGGCAAAAGGATTCGGCTTTGTAGAGGTTGATGATTCCGACATGGATAAAGTTATTTCTGCGATGAACGGCCAAAAGATCGGCGATCGTGAGATCGTTGTGAATGAGGCTAAACCCAGAGCGGAGAGAAGCGATAGAGGCGATAGACCAAGAAGGAATTTCTAAGAGTTCTTAAAGGTTTATTAATATGCCCGTTATACATTAAAAGTATAGCGGGCTTTTTTTTGTGCTCGATCTTAGAGAACTATCCCAAGATATATGGAAGTTATCGGAAAACCGTAGGGCAGCTCATTGTCGGTCTCTACAAGAGTGATCGTATTTAACTCATGGCTTTTGGCCGTAGTGCTCGCCAGGGCGGCCTTAAAGCCGATGTGCCAATCCTTATCATATGCGACGAATCTGCGGCCGGCTTTGAAATAATATCCGAGGCCGCTGTCTATCGATTCCGAATAATCAAGGTTCAATGCCTGTTTTTCCGCAATGACGCTGGCGGCAATGGTATTGTTGAACATATAATATCCCAGGCCACCGCCCCAGTACCATTCGCCTTCGTTTTTGATCATCCCGAGATCAATGACTGTCACGCCCAGGTCCCCCTCGGAGATGACCGCATGCTTGCTTTGCATGCTGAACATTGATAAAGAGCAGTCATATCTGAGAGCGTCATCCTCCCCGAACTCAGCTCCAAATGAATAACCGAGGCAGCCGCCGGCATAATCATCGGCAAGGCGCATTCCGGGAAAGAAATAATAATTCGACTCAGACTTATCCTTCTCTTCTTTGGCAGGCTCGGCTGATCCGGCGGGCTCAGCTTCTTTTTCCGGCTCAGTTTCCGCCTTGTATTTTGATATAAAAAGCGGTTCCGCTTCCGCTGTCCCTACTATAAGGTGCGAGGGCATTTGCTCCTGCGATTCAAGGTCCTCCGGCATGAGCTGGTCTTCGGCAGTTGCAACAGCGGTAACTTCAGGGGTAATAACAGGCGGGGGGACCTTTTTCTTTGGCGCTCCCTTCATTGCAATATACTGGCCTGCCTTGACTGTCTTGTGCTCCAGCAGGACCATCTTGCCGTTCTCCAGGACTTTGATCTTATGACTGCCCGGTTTAACTTTTACGATAACTGTTCCTGATCCTGCAAGCTTATCGTCAACATATATCTTGAACGTCTTATCGGGGACCTGTATCTCGATCTTCCCGTAAGAAACGGCAAAAGTATTTGCTGAGAATATCAATAATAAGATGGTGCACAAGCATATTCTTTTCATTAAGCTCCTCACTTTCCGGTCAATTCATAAAATACGGATCACGGCCCGTACTTCATTACTGTTGCTTTATTGCTGTTCGCGACATCCTGATAAGAAACATACGGGGTGCCGTTGTAGACAAAGAGAGAGGTATAAGTTGCGGCTCCTGTAGAAAATCCTGCGCCCCCAACATCTTCCCATGCAGAACCGTTATATTTCATTACTGTTGCACTAAAGCTGTTTGCAGCATCCCGATAAGCAACATACGGGGTGCCGTTGTAGACAAAGAGAGAGGTATAAGTTGCGGCTCCTGTAGAAAATCCTGCGCTGCCTACATTTTCCCACGCAGAACCGTTATATTTCATTACTGTTGCCTTATTGCTGTCCGCGCCATCCATATAAGCAACATACGGGGTGCCGTTGTAGACAAAGAGAGAGACGTAAGATACGTTTCCTGCAGAAAATCCTGGACTTCCTACATCTTCCCACGCAGAACCGTTATATTTCATTACTGTTGCATTGCCGCCGTTTGCGACATCCTGATAAGAAACATACGGGGTGCCGTTATATACAGAAAGAGAAGTATAGCTTACATCTCCCGCAGAAAAGCATCGTGCACCTAAAACTTCCCATGTAGTAAGAGCTGAATTGTATTTCATAACGGTTGCTTCACTGCTGGGATCTTGAAAAGCAATATAGGGTATTCCGTCATATACATAGAGAGATGTATATTTCACGATGTTTGATCCAACTTCGCCAGATCCATAATCAACAAGAATGCCTCCCCCAGAAAAACCCTCATCTCCTACCGCTTCCCATGTATTTAAACTAGAGTTGTATTTCATGACCGTGGCTTCACTGCTATATGCGCCATCCTGATAAGCAACATACGGAGTGCCGCTGTATATAAAGAGAGAGATATAATATGCCTGTGCCGCGGAAAATCCTTCATCCCCGACCGATTCCCATGAAACGCCGTTATATTTCATTACCGTTGCCTTATTGCTGTTTGCTGCATCCGTATAAGCAATATACGGGGTGTCGTTGTCAAAAAAGAGGGAGTTATAACCTATGCTTCCTGCAGAAAATCCCTCAACTCCAACCGGCCACCAATCCCATTCAGGTGAAGCATTTAATACAAGCGGGTAAGGTAGCGGGTAGCTGACTCCGACCGGCGGCTGCCCGGTGATCGTTTCCGGAGTGCTGATATACTGGGCTTTTCTTGCATAGATCTGGGTTGTTGCAATCGCTTTAACAGCTAATCCGCCGAATTTACCGTCAGCGTCGCTTATTGTGTTCCAATAAGAAGGGGAACCCAGCCAATCGACAGGAATAGCCCTAATATATGCGCCGGCGACAGGAACGCCGTTATGATCCACGACCTCGCCGCTTATATATCCCGTGTTATATAATTGATCGCAGTTCCAGTAGGAAAAGTGGGTAACAACAGCTATATAATATGTGTTGCCGCCCTCTTTTGTGGCTACACCTTCATGCACCCAATATCCTCCATCTTCGTTGTATGACCAAAGATCTATCGGGGAAGGCGCTGTCGCCTGCAGGCTTGTAGGTATGGGGATGTGCACTTCTGCTGTTGAGCCAGGCTTAAGATCCAAGGCACCGCCGTTCTGCGTGATCGTAATATTGACATAACCGAACGTTTCGAATGGCTCATCCGTTCCGCCCGCTGTCTGTCTGCCGGCAAAATCGCCGGGGAAAGCGTTGAATTCACCAGTGACCAGAGGATCGAACGAAGTGAAGTTGACCGTGAATGAGCCTGTTACGTCATGCCCATCAGCATCTTCAAGAGTGTCCGCGTATATTTTTACTGAACCGTTGCCGTCAGAAACCACGCCGTCTGCAGCATCATCCGTAGTGGTGGTCGTACCGATAGGCATTATATACTGCGTCATAAAACCTTCACTACCTGAAAAAAGTTGGACCTTTTTCTGGGTAGTTACAAAACCGGTCCGGCTGAACTCAACGATCAGATCAACACCGGCCGGTACCGAGCCAAGGTCAAAAGCTCCTGCATAATCGGTATATACGGTTTTTCCGCCTCCGGTAACCGAAACGCCGGAGATGTCGGAACCTTCAGTGTCCTTTACTACGCCCGTTAGCGTGCCTGTGCCGGAACCGGAGTCAAGGTTAGATGTGGGAGCGGAACCGCATCCATGCATTATGAATATAGAGATAAGGACCAATGAAGAGACGAGAAGGAAAAATACTTTACTTTTCATTTATTACACCTCTTTAAAATATTGATCGAGGCTTTTATAACAGCATTATTATAATATTGATAATGAAAATAAGCAATGCACCTTGCGATGATCACGATCGGATCCATGCTTCGCGGTATTTATTATAGTTCTATCCCGGCTTCCGACGGCTTGAACACGATATCGATCTTCTCATCCGGTAGCTCGATCGCAAGCGTAAGCGGGTGATCCAGCCGGAAATCAAGGTTAAAAACGATGAAACCGTCCCGTGACTTGCCTGCCCATATCGGCCTGAAGGCAAAATATCTCTCGAGCGTCAGCTCAAGGCCTTTCCTTACAAGCTTTTCGTCCGACGGCTTTGTCTCCCGGAACAAGGATATGACCGCGTCCGTCAGCTTCTGTTCCGCCGAGCCGGCGCCGCCGCTCTCCCCGACCTCTGACTTCTTAAGCGCCTCGCGAATGGACTCGAGGGACATCATCATTAGCGGCTTCCTGTCCTTTCCGTCAACAAGAGAGATCGAATATTCTTCCGTCGCGATATCTGTCTTTGTTTTGTTCTGTATCGCTACTTCCGCGACATAGATGTTCTTATATTCATAAAGCGCAGCCTTTACAGTGTAATTCGCATGATCCCTTACCGCATAAGGGACCTTGCCTTCCACTACAATAGCTATGTTCGAAGGAAGATCAACAGGCTTAAATACATTTATTTGGGGAGGCGGAGCTTTCTCCCCGCAGCCGCTAAGAAAAAGAAGAGTGATCAGAAGAAACATTGCTTTTTTCATGGTTTATCCCCCTGATACGGAATGATACGCCTCGACAATATATATTTCAACGGATTTGTAGTGGCTGAAAACGGGCTTTTGTCGTATAATTTCACGTTAAGGAGGGTATCAAATGAAAAAATCGGTTATTGTTCTTTTATTCCTTATGGTCCTGACGGCTCAAGGTTTCTGCGAAGACACGGCTGGAGACCAATCCACCGCCGTATGGTTTAACCTTTCAACAAGCCATTCCATGGGCCTTGGTGCTGAGATCGGCGCATACTTTGACGTTAAGGTAGGGTTCATACCTGAATTCACACTTGAGGTCGCAAATGAAAGCCTTGCATCAACTGATATATTTTTCAGTGGCGCGAACACTAATATGTACATGGTGGGGATAGTGGACAAGAACAACACGCTCCTGCCGGGAACGAACTGGAAGCCGAGCTTCGGCTTCAGCTATTATGAATATGATGAAACGAGTATATTCTTTCCTGATGTACATAAAAGGCGGCTTATACCGTACGTAGCGGTCTCCCCGGAATACAGGCTCTTTGGCCTGCTTTGCGTCATGAGAGGCGAAGCGTTCTTCTATGGACAGGGCTTTTCCGGTACGATATCGTCCGGCGTAAAATGGGTGTTCTGATAAGTTAAAGGGCGGTGGCATCATGAAGAAAATATTCCTTTGCCTGATGATCCTTTTATTCGCCCTTCCCGCATTCGCAGCCGATCTAACATATCCATATACTCCTACCCAGGAAGAGTGGCTCAAATTGAACCTCGAGGTTAAATCATACACATTCCAAAGGGTCTATAACTTGGACGTCGCCTATTACTTCGAGGGGGATAATATCAATGCTTTCGTTACGCTCCCTGATGAGGCAACGGACAAGGAAAAAGAGGACTTAAAGTACGTTGTAAAATCTCAAACAGAATCGCTGATCAATACATATGATTGGGCAAAAGAGATCAAAGTGACCATTACGGACATGGATGAGCTCGAATAAGGCGGTGAGACCATGGATGTTCGAGAGATATTGAGAAGAGTAAATATCGTGCTTTCTCTCCTCTTCAGCTTCACCACTTCGATAATCATTGTTTTTGTCTATTTTACCTGGTACCACGTGCCGAGCCCAACGAAGGAAAGAATGATTGCTGCCCTGATCATACTTCTGGCGATCTCTTTCTACCTCACCTTCGCTTTAAGAAGCTGGGTCACCGGAGCGTTCTTCACTAAGGAAAAATAGATCTACGGGTTATATTTCATGCGCTCCGAGAGAGTAATCCGCTGCAGGCCTCGGATTTCCGTAATAGTCCACAGGAACGGTCACTTCATCTGTTGCAAGGGATTCTACAGGCGAGCCGGCCTGAAGCTTAAGATCATCCACCGTCGCCGGCGGGAATGTCGTGAAATTTGGATTAAATTGCGTGTTTGACACAGTCGTTGCGCCTCCAAATTCAGAGGTTCCATGATTCGTATACTTGACTGTAGCAGTCGTTTCGGTTGTGATATCTTTGGAGGATTCGGCAGCCATATTTCCCCAAATGATCGAATTAATTATATATCCATATTGCCCTCCATCTACTCCTCCCCCTCCTCCATTCGTTGCCTCATTCGACACGATAGTACAGTTCATTAAAGTGGTCCGGATAGTAGTATTTAGCAAGACTCCTCCTCCTCCAAAGTTACTGGTTGAAGTATTATTGAACACAAAGCAGTTCTCCATTGTACCGCTCGATAGATGAAGATAAGCCACTCCTCCGTTATATCCCACATTTCCAGAAACTTCACAGCTTGACATTATTAACTGTGAACCCTGCAAAGCACAAGCTCCCGCGCCATAGGTCCATTGTCCTCCAACATTATTCTTAAAGCTCACATTTATTGCTTCGACTGTCGGGCCGCCGGAACCTATAGGTGTTCCTGCGCACAACCCACCACCATATCCGGTATTTGGACCGCCGTTGCCTGATATTGCAGCATTAGAAATGCGGACGATTATGCTATTTTGTCTAGCGAGTATCCCCGCGCCATCTCCACTGGTCTCGAGAGACCCGTTCTTGATTGTGATATCACGGATGGTTGCAGTTTCGATCCCCGGAACCGATTCGATGCTGATGCACCTGCTCGCATAGTTCCTGTCAATTTTAGTTCCTGTCTTCGATACCCCTCTCAATGTTACGTTCATCACGCCCGGCCATACTACGGTTTCGTTATACGTCCCGTCCTTTACACCGATGACCTCGCCTGAGCCAACTAAGGACATTGCTTTGCCGATCGTTAAATATGGATTGGTATAAGCACCCGTGCCGGTAGTGTCGCTTCCGTCTGCCGCAACCCAGATATTTGCCGCAAAAGGAGGCGTAGGCGTACCGCCTCCGCCGCCGGACGTTGAACAGCCCGAGATAATGAACGCAAATGAGAGAACGATCAGGGAAATGAGAAGGAAAGTGAAGCCAAAATTACCGTTTTTCATATTAAATCCCCCTTTTATTAGACTACATTTGGAATTCTATTCCTCTTTACAGCCTCGGTCAACACGTTTTGGGGGCGGGGAACCAGCCTAACCCCCTCAACCCTCCAAACTTGGCCCAAAGAAATAGCTTGCTATAACGCCTTAAATGGTGTATATTGCACCTGTTAAAGAGTCGAAGTTAATGGTTTGTACGTTTTATATATTATTTATTTGTACGTAGCTTGAAGCAATCCAAGGCCGTTGTTGCCTTGGGTTTTTTGTTATAAAGGGTCATTAACTGGGTTAAAATCCAAAAGTATATTGCGAGGTGAGAAAGTAAATGTCGAAGAGTTTATTTGTAGGCAATCTTCCGTGGTCTGTGACCGAGGACGAGCTCAAAGCAAAGTTCGAAGAGCATGTTAAGGTCACTGCGGTAAGGCTTATAACTGACAAATTCACCGGCAGAGCCAAAGGATTCGGCTTTGTTGAGGTTGAAGATGCAGATATGGATAAAGCTGTTTCCGCTATGAACGGCCAAAAGATCGGCGATCGTGAGATCGTTGTGAATGAAGCCAGACCAAAGACGGAAAGACCGCCGAAAAGAAGAGATGACAGGTTCTAAGAACCGATTCATTTACTAAAATTAAGGCCCGTTATGCTGTTAGTGTAATGGGCCTTTTTTATTTAGAGATAAAATCCTAGAAATTCGAAATTTGACCCACTGCTTTCTAATTAGTTTGCCTCTCCCCCATTTTCAAAGTATAATCAAGCTATCCTTGTAAATAGAAAGGGGATGATCACATGAAAAAGTCTATTTACCCTATCCTTCTCGCAGTATTAATGGTCCTCGCCCTCGCCTTTATGTACGGATGTAATGCCACTTCCGGCGGAAATCACGCACCGATCGTTGTGAGCTTATCAATAACCGGAACCGCCACGCAAGGGCAGACATTCGGGGTAGACTATACAGTTACGGACGACTCCGGTGCGTCAATTAACTGCTATTTTCAATGGCTCAGAGGCGGTACCCCCACAGAGGCTGGAACTGCACTGATCGGTGCAACAGCAGAGACATATTTTCTAGCTCCTACTGATCTCGCCCAATTTATAAAGGTTTGCCTTACGCCTGTCGACAATACGGGCCTTCAGGGAGATCCTTTTACGAGCGAAGCCCGGGGACCTATATCAAGCTGCTTTGTTGCGGGAACAAAAATATATACTCCGGGAGGGTTCAAGAATATCGAGACCATTTCCGCCGGCGACACTGTTTATTCCTACAACTTTTCAAAGAACGCGGTTTTTGAAGCGAAGGTCACGGCATCGCACGCGCGTACATCGAACAAGATATATACGATCATTGCCGGTGGAAACGTAGTAAAAGTAACCGGCGAGCATCCGTTCTATGTTGTCGGAAGAGACTGGGTAAAGGTGAGCGATCTTGTGATCGGCGACAAGATAAAGACAATGTACGGCGGTATGGCAGCGGTAACCGGAATAAGTTCAACTGCCGGGCCTGTAACTGTTTACAATATCTCCGTAGACAGCGAACAGAACTATTTCGTAACATCGGGCGGATTACTGGTTCACAATAAATAAGGAGGTGAAAAATGAAAAAAGTATTTTGTATAGTATTATTGCTTATGTTCATTTCCGTTCCGTCTTTTGCCGAAGGTGAAAAGGACAAGACTGTCTGGGGCGGCATCATGATGGGCGGGTCCGGCATCGGCTACAATATAGGAATTGATATGGATATCGCTGATTCAGGATTGTCCGGCGAGCTTGACCATTCTTCCGGAGGCGGCATCTTCGGCATAAACATCTCCACCATACGCGTCGGCATAGCAAAAAGGACCAGTATCATATGGGAGGAGCTTAAAGGTACTATCAGCATAGGGATGTCTTCATTGACCGCCTCAGAAACAACCTGGTGGGGCGATCCGCAGTCATCAACAAAAACGGCCCCCTATGTGGCCATATCACCGGAATTTATCATGAATGACACAGGAATGATGTTCAGGATCGTGGGGACATTCACTCCCCGCGGCACATTTGCCGATTATTCTCTCTGCGTTACAATGGATATATAGCAAAAGTTGGGAGGGTTAGGTTGGTTACGCTGGTTCCCCAACCCTCCCAACCAGCCTAACCATCACAACCATATTAACACTCCCAACCATCACAACCGTTAAAGGGAGGTGAAAAAATGACAACACCGATAGAAAAAGTAAAAAGTTTATCAAACATGATGCTCTGCCTGTTCGTTTTCTCAAAAGTAGTGATCGGGTTCGGCTTAGGAGTTCTTCTGGCAAGCTATGTTATGGATCTTGGATGGTGGATAATAGGAGCAGGGATAGTGCTTTCGCTTCCGGGATGGAAGAAAGTCCTGTTGGGCTAAGCTGATTCTTCGTCAATATCAGTCTTTGAAGAGACCTCTTCAGGCTTTATGATGGGGAAAAGATGCTGCCATTCTCTGCATATAAGGCATGTTTTGAGATGTTCTGTCATTTCCATGCGGTCGAATATGGCTATCTGTTTTTTCTGTCCCACATATTTCTTTATTGCCAACTTTTCATAGCAGGAACGCTTCTTCTGACCTCTAAGATATGCCATAAGCGGCCTTCCGATGCTGTTAAATATCCCAAAAGACATCTCGCATTTCAGGAAAAACACTTCCTTGCAGTCCTCTGAAACGATCATCCTGACATCCTCCGGACCGTATACCTGAAGGATATTCGCGATCAGAGGAACATTACACGTTACCGCATTCTCAACAAGAAAGCTGCCGAGACTTTGATCCCTGAGGTGCTGCCTGGCCGGCGCATCGGCATATACATCCTGTATGCCGTAGTGCAACATGGCCTTCTGAAAAGGGGAAGTTGCTCCCGCCTTGAATTGCATATCCTCGCCCTTCAACCGGCTGTAATCGGGGCCGAGCGCCTTCGTAAACGCCGTTTTCACCAAGCTCATTGATACCTTTGCGATCATCGTTATCTCCTCTAGCAGTAAAATTCATATATTTATCGCCATATTAACGGGATAATTTCAGTATATCTTGATCATAAATAGTGAAATTTTGCGCAAAAGATAGCGATAAATAGACGGTTAATTTTAAAATGAGGTGTTCTTAAAATGGGACAAGGTATAGTTCTTACGGGACCTTTCATGTCGGCGGGAAAAAGATCGCTGGGTGTAGCGGTCAGATCACTTAATCCGGACTTGGCTTCAAGGATGACAACGGTTCCTCTAAATACCATAAGCGTACGGAATTGGGATCGCAGCAAAATACAGAATGTTGTCACAGCTAAAGGATGGAGCCGGCAAAATTTTGTCAGCTGTTACACCAAACGTAAAATGCTGGTTCTTAACCTTGATAAGGTCAAAGAAGCCGTCGAAAGACCGGATTCGATAGTATATCTGGATCTGCCTGTCGATCTCGCAGTTCAACTGATCAACAATTCGTATCTTGGGGGAATAAACTTAACATCCGTATTTTTATCCCCTATGACAAAAACTGAACTCCTTCAATGCAGGCCGGATAAAAGTGAACCAAAATACATTGCTACATGGCGTCATCAGATCGCCAGCTATCTTAAGGAAAGGTTCAGGGTGGGTATTGAGCTGGAAGGATGGCGTGAAATATCAAAGACGCAATGGTTTTTAAAAAGAGGGAGGTTCACTACCCTTTCTGCGTTGATGTCAGCGCCTAGATTCGATCATATACTGCCTGTTTATGACGCCGACAATAGCCCGAACTGGGATCCTGGTAATATTTCCGGCAGTGCCGCAAGAACGGTAATAAGCTTAACTTCGATACTTAGAGGTGAAAAGCCTGTATCTTCCGAAGATTGGCCGATCGATATGTTCAAACAGCCGGTCTGATCACTCTTCTTTATAGATAGCCGAGACAATTACACCCATCAATATCATCGCCACAGCGTTGCTGAGAAGCCAGTAGCCGATTATTCTCGGGGAAACAATTAATATATGCGCCAGCATGCCATTAACGGTGTACGGCCCCAGCAGCCAGGCAAAAAGCCCGTACATGAGACCCTTTTGCAGGCCTTCGCCCGGGATCCCTTTATATATGAAAGCGTATATGACCGTAAAGAAGACAGCTGTGGAAAAACCAAAAAGCGACACGCCGATCATTACATAGGGGGACGATAACTCAATGGCAGGCCTCCAAATATTTGGCGTGAGATCATAGATCCGGCGAAGAAATATTCGATTGACCGACATATAATAAACAAAGCCGGTGAGCCACACTGCAATACTAGCGAGCAATATCTTTTTTGCGTTCATATTTCCCCCACCCGATAAGAATTCTACACTTTTATATAAAAATATAAAGGGATATTTTGAATATTTAATAACTATTATATTACTGCTTATAGACCGCCGAAACGATCACGCCGGATAAAACTGTTGAGATCAAATTGCTCACGATCCAGTGGCCGAGAACGGCCTGAGGAATAATGCTGGTGAATGCGAGCATCACATGTCCCGCTAGCGGGCCAAGTATCCATATAATAAGCCCGTAGAAAGCGCCTTTTGAGAGCCCTTTGCCCGGGATCCCGTCAGAGATCAAAACATATATTGCAGCAAAGACGACCGAAATAAACAAGCTGAAGATGATCGTTCCAATGATCGTACGCGGACTTGAAAGTACGGCAGGATCCTTCCATATCTTCGGCTGGATCTCATAGACCCAGTGAAAAAGCAGTTGGTCCGTAATGACACTGTAAACTAAGTTGAATAACCATATTGCGGCGCCTGCAAATAACAATTTTTTATAGTTCATATTGCACCTCCGATTGGACACATTTTACTACTAAAAATTGGGAAATAAAGCAATATATGATAATATCAAAGCATGTCAAACGTCTGGCAGGAACTGAACCATGATTCCATTTTTAATTCGGTTGAAAATACGCTTGGCGCCAAGCTGAACAGCCTGCTTAGGCACAGGAACAGCTATATCAACCGCGTTTATGAGCTTGA
>JBHPDX010000010.1:0-34762 GCA_042577445.1 Candidatus Margulisiibacteriota bacterium
TCTAATAGCTTTAAGTAGTGCATTTTGGCTGATATTAATGGTAGAGATGGTGGTAGCTTGAAGAAGGATCACTATAAGTAAAATAAAGATCAAGACAAGCTTATAAAGTATGCGCGTCCTGAAATAAGAAAAAGGGTGCCCGGCAATTTCAGAATAAGGCTCAACAACATTCCCTAAAAGAAGTCCTATTACAGCAAGAAGGTTAACTCCCCATGACGCCGCTAAATAGCTTGCCTCTCCGGATCTGGCATAAGAAAAGGTCAGGAGAAAAGAAACTACCAGAAGTATCGCGGAAATGCCGGAGATCAGGTTCAGGTTCTTCTCTCCCTCGATCTTGGAAGAAAAAGCTCGGAAAAGATAAACCGATCCAAGTATTCCCCAGAGCGCTATCCAGAAAAGCTCCGGAGAGATAGCCGACAAAAAATGCACACCGGGATCGATCGCTATCTCTTTTATGTTCCCGACAAGGTTCATCGGCGAACGGATTATCAGAAATATCTCTACAAAGCATCCCACCAGGAACACTCGGTACAATATCTTGGATAATCTGACATTTTTAAACTGGAACTTTGATTTTAAAAATCCGGCAATAAGCATTGCGTTAATGACCATGACGATAGAAATTACGCGGTGAAGTGTAAATCTCCATGCCAGCACAACATTAAGGCTGTAAAGCATCTGAGAAAGAACAATAAGGGAAGTGTAGGTCGTGAATGCCGCAAATATCAGGCTTAAAAAAAGATCTTCCAATTTCTTCGTTTCAAGATATCTTACAAAAAAGGTATAAACGCCGGTCAGTAATATCCCGGTAGCGAATATCTGCAAAAATATACTTATGATCGAGATAGTTGATAACATCTTATTTTATTCTACCACCAAACTTATTTCTTCAAAACCCTTTCCACCGATAAGATTAACTGCAACAACCCTTAACTTTTTCTCGCCAGAAGAGGTCCCAGGTTTTACCGCTGTTTCGAGCGTAAAGATGCTGTCTCCGGCTGCAGCGTCGCCATGAGTAGCATCGTCATACATAATAACAGAATTCCCGTATCCTATCTTATTCAGATTAACTGTAACAGATTTTATATCCTCTATCCTGCCGGGATTCTCTACCCTTACCGTGAGCTTTGACTTGCTTGTACCATCGGCCCTGATCTTCCTTGGGGAAGCTGAAGCCTCTACGACCACAGGGTTGATCTTAACATTTACATTTGTTTTGCCTACAGCGACCCAGCCTTTCTTATTTGAAACAGCCACCGGTATATCCTTTACTCCTTTTTCTATCTTTCCGGATACACTGGTCTGAAGAGTATATGTCCCATCGTTGGACATTTCATCGCCCCAGAGGCCGTCATCAACAAGCATCATATTAGGAAGCCTTCCTATTGAACTTAAGTCCGCTCTGACACCCCTTACATTGGCAAGGCCTCCCGGGTCGTCAACTCTTACTGTAAGTGAGATCACCGTCCTGTCATCAGGGGGAGCTTTGAGCGGTGTAATATTTATATCCTTGATCGTAGGAGCAAGATTAGTCCTGTTTATCTTTGTAATATCATATCCAACTCCCCAGTTAAGCAGCGCTCCTATCTTCTTTTTTATAAAATCGGAAGCGGAAAGCTTTTCGATCACCTGCGCTCTGGTCATGGCTTTCTCGCCTTCCTTCTCTTGAGCAAATGACATGGCAGGAAATAAAAATATAACTATCAGGATCAATATATAATGTCGTGCAAATTTCATTTACTTAATAACTCCGAACTCCCTGAACAGTTTCTCACCCGTTGATTCCGTTACCTCTTGCTCCGGATAAAATCTATTATTACTGTCTGTCTTCATGAGCCCCGCATCAAGAACGACTTTAATATAAGGCGCGTACTTGTAATTCATTGGAACATCGGCGCATACATTCCCGGTTACTTCCGGCAACGGCATATTGGCGGCTTTAACAAGCCAGCTGACCATTTCCCCTTTGGTAATTTTTGACTCGATCTCAAATTGCTTATCATGGGAAACTTCTATAACACCAAGTGTAACCAGGTTCTCAACTTTTTCTTTCCTTTCTTTTATCTTGCCTTTTTTCTTCTCAAGTGTTGTCTTTCTCTCTGCCAGCTTCGTTCGTTCCTCAGTAATTTTCTTTGCTTCCAGCTCTAAACGCCTTTTCTCATCTTCATTCTTCGCTTTATCCACGCGCTCCCGGATAAGCTTTTCCTTTAATTTTAATTCATTCTCTTTACCCTTGATCTCCACTCTAAGGACCCTGTCGACCTGTTCTTCTTCAGCTATGATGACCTTGGCCTTGCGAAGGATCTTTAGGTCAACGGTTTCTTCCCGCCCTTTAAATTTACCTTTTATCTGAATTAAGTTCTTACCAGGATTCAATGGCACTTCCACATCAAAATAAAGATTGTCGCCGACATAAGCCATAACATCATTAATATATACGTCTGCCCCTGTACGTATATATCCCTGGACCTTCAAACTATCATTGTAAGTTATAAAATCTTTGGGCGGATAGGTCACTTTAACAAAACCTCTAGGGACTTCCTCCGCTGCTTCTACGGGCCCCCATCCAAATACCGGCGGCATATATGAAAGAGATATATATGAAACCGGGTTGCCTGTCACAGGTTCTTGATAAGAAGCTAGATCTAAATTCATTGTTGGGTTGAGCTTAATCCCTAATCCGGAAGAAGAATAGCTCGCTTCGCCTCCTCCACTCGGGACCTGCTGGGTACCAAATCTGAGTGAATATTTTTGCATAAAGCTTAACTCAAAGCCAAGGCTTAAGAATCTTTTATTGTTGATCTTTCCGCTCACACACTGATCAGTAGACATTAAAAGTTTAAAGCTGTCACTAACAAAAAGTGAATCCAGTTCGTCACCTATGATATTGACGGCTATTCCAAGATCAGTGCTGCCGCCTTCAACTTCCGTGGTAGCACCAAGTTGATAAGTTATTCCTCCCAGGGCATTATTAAAACTTAGGCCGACTTTATACCAATTGTATTCAGGAGCAAAAAGAAATCCGATATCGGTACCAGCAGTCCCGCTTGAGGCAAGCCCAGCGCTGCTTTTTGGGGAAAGCCGCTGATTAAGTAAGTATTTATAATTTATCCCAAGATATGAATCATCCATGAATCCAAGATAAGGAATAGTGGCAAGTCCTTTTAGGTCTGAACTGTAGCCTAAAAAGACGGCATTGCTTTCATAATTTGCGGTTGAGCCAAGATATGAAAAATCGTTAAAACCGCGGTAAACCATGCCAAAGCCTAGTGTGCCCGAATTAGTTGTTAGGGCCTGACCGATCGAAAAGTTCTGGGCATTCTGGATGGAAAATATAAAACCTTTGTTCTTTGAAAGAGCTGCAGGATTATAAAAAATGGAATTTATATCGCCTGATACAGCAGTATAAGCATCTCCCATTGAGGCGGGCCTGGCGCCCACTTCCAGGTCAAGAGGATTTACCCCTGCTTCTTGTAATATAGCGAATGAGAATGAACAAAGAAAACTTGCAAGGAACAAAACCAGCAGGCCTGATCTCAAAATTTTATTCATCTCTGCATCTCCATTATTTTGTTACTTCGAGATTAATTGTCGCACTGCCTGTCCATCCGCCCTTGTCAGTAGCAAGTATCTTCAAAGAGTGTACACCATCCGCCATACCCGGCTCAACCCCCACCCTTAATGTATACATCCCATCCCGAGCGATCTCATCATCATGGGTTCCATCATCATACATCTTAGCATCGGGCGGACCTCCGATGGAAATCAGGTTTATTTGAACCTCCGAAATATCCTTTAATCCTTGGAGATCAGTTATCTTAGCCGAAAAAGTTACAAGTGTTTTACTTTGAGACGATATAACAGAAGGGCTGACCCGCGCTTCGCTTATAACAGGCGGCGTGTTAACCCTGCAAAGCTTCGTACTATCATAATCCTTGGTAAAATCATAGAGTGCTCTTAATTTGCTTTTCACGTTATTTACCCTTGAGATAAGGGTCGCTGCCTCAGCCCTGTTCATTGCCCGGTCAGGCTGATAAATACGTCTGACATTTGAAACACCTATTACCATTTTACCATGAAAAGCTGCATAAATAGCCGTTGCGTGAGGATGATTAACAGGAACATCCAGGAAAGGGCTGCTTGATATGCTGGATGGTATCTTTAATCCTTCTGCTTTATCGATCACCTTAGCAACGGGGCCCCTTTTGATGTCCTCACCTATCCCAAACACCGTAGGAGAAGAGCTCTCCATGTAACCTATGTCAATTGCCGCGCTGATATACGGTGCGCGCCAATGTTCTTTTGGAACATCAAAGAAAACATCTTCGATCAGGTCTTTTATGATCAGGTCTTTGGCTCTGGCGACCCACGTAGCAAGCTCACCACGGGACACAGGTTTCTTTGGGTCAAAACTATTATCCGGATACCCCTCAACTATGCCCAGTGTGGACATGGATATTATCTGAGGACGCGCCCAGTACTGCCTGCCGCTATAAGGCCTTTCTACATCTGGAAATTTGATCTCCCGAAGGATCCGCACCCTCTCGACAATTTCCTGGCCGTTTATTTTGGCCTTGATCTCTAGTAAATTTTTTCCTGGATGAAGTATCAGCCCTGCACTGAACATGCCATCCGATCTTACGCCGACCTTTAAACCGTTAATAACAACTTCTTTGGCAAGTTGGGCCCGTCCTCTAACCAACAACCTTTCCCTGTCAGTGATCAGTTTGTCTTTTGGTTCAAGGATGGTGATAGATCCTTGCTGGGAAAAACAGTGAAAATAAAATAAAAAGGCCAAGGCAAGTAAAATTGCGAAGCAGGTTTTAACTATTTTGTTAAAAACTATGATACTGCGTCCCCTCTCAAAAATAGTTATAAAATTCCTAAATTTTAACATGATTATAGCACAGCAAAAGTGTCATTTAAAGAATAGCGGGTCGATGTTCCGGCAGATTTCCATGGTTATAACAAGTAAAATTTAAGCCCTCCATGAAAGGCAGCCAACTATTTTTTTGACTTCATCTTTACCTTATATGACGGGCATTACGCATATTGACGGCGCATACATATTTATGTTATCCTTCTATATACCTAAAGGAGGGGATGTATTGTACTTAAAAACCCTCTCCATGAGAGGATTCAAATCCTTTGCGGATAAGACCGCAATAGAACTAGATCCTCTGGGGGGAATAACAGCAGTTGTCGGCCCTAACGGCTGTGGAAAAAGTAATCTTGTTGATGCCGTAAGATGGGTCCTAGGAGAGCAGAACCCCAAAGAACTTAGAAGTTCTGCGCTAGAGGAAGTTATTTTCGCAGGTTCCGCTTCCCGAAAGCCCCTTTCCCTCGCAGAAGTCACATTAACCCTGGATAATTCCGATAATAAGGTAAAATCCGAGTTTTCCGAAATATCCATCAAAAGAAGGACCTACAGGTCCGGAGAAAGTGAGTTCCAGATAAACAAAGCTGCCTGCCGGCTAAAGGACATAAAAGACCTATTCCTTGACACCGGGCTCGGAAGCGGGTCATATTCCATAATAAATCAAGGGCAAGTTGATGAGATCCTGTCATCAAAGCCTGAAGACCGGAGAAAGGTCTTCGAAGAAGCAGCCAGAATAAATAAGTACAAGTTCAGAAAAAAAGCCGCTGAAAGAAAACTTATTTCCACAGAACAGAACCTGCTCCGCATATCCGATCTAAAAAGTGAAATTACAAATCAACTGTCCACCCTTTCCTCGCAGGCAGAAAAGGCAAAGCAATTCAATCAATTAAGGGATTCGTTAAAAAATCTGGAGATCGGGGCAAGTAAAAGGCAGTTAAAGAACTTTAGTGACAGAAAAGATAACATAAATGCACAGATCACAGCACTAAAGAATCAGAGCGGACAAAGCTTTGATGTCGCAAAAGAATTAGAGGCGGAAAAAAATAGGAATAAGACGAGGCTGGTTGAGACCGAACGTGAGATCGAAAACTTTAGGCTGGAGATCGGACAGGCAAAATTAACATATGAAGAGAGCAAAAGCGGCATCCTTCTCAATAAAGAAAAGGCGAGACACCTGGAAGAGAAACTTGCCACTGTAAAGCATGAGCTTAAAACACTGCTGCCTCAGTTAGAAGCCCTGAACGCAACCTTAACGGCTAAAAAGAAGGATGAAAAAACCTCAAAAGAAAATCTACTTGCGGCAGAAATAGACCTGAACAACATAGAATCAGAGGTTAAAAAGATAAATGACGGACAGTCTGGGCTGGTGGAGGAAATTGAAAAGATCAAAACGGAAATATTCGACAAAGAAACCTTGCTCACAGAAGAAAAAAACCATCTTCGTGATCTGGAAAGCAATATAAAGTTCGTCAAGGAAGAATCAAGGAGAGATAAAGAGCTGTCCCGCGAGCTTGAGGAAGAAAGCAAGGTCCTATCAACAGAAAAAAACAGCATCGTTTTAAACATAACCGGCACCCAGGAAAGCATCAATAAGAACGAAAAAAAGATAACCCTGCTCTCAAGATCATTAAAAGACAAGCAAGAAGAACTGAAAGACCTTCAGGGCCAGTTCGTTAAGAAAAAAGAAAGCCTCGATTCCAAATCATCAAAATATGATCTTTTGCTGGAATTTCAAAAAACCAACGAATACTACCCTAAGGGCGTTAAAGAGGCTCTGAGAGCCGGAGAAAAAAAGCTCTTTGGGAAAGTTTACGGAATTGTCGGGGAACAGATAAAGGTCGGTCCGGAACATGAAACGGCGATATCCTCTGCCCTCTCCTCAAGCATAATGCACATCATTGTAGATAACGACGAAACCACGCAGGAAATAATAAGATATTTAAAGGACAATAACCTTGGCAGGGCTACATTCCTCCCGATCAACTTAATCGAGAACATAGAAGCCGGGCCGCGGCTGCCAAAACACAAAGGGATCATAGATTTCGCCTCCAAGCTGATCCAAACAGACGAGAAGTTCTCAAAAGTCATGGAATATCTGCTTGGAAAAACGATCGTAATAGACAACCTTAAGAACGCGATCGATCTCGCCAAGAAAAAGATCCCGTTCAAAATAGTAACGCTGGAAGGTGAATTCATCCCGGACTACGGCACCATCAGCGGAGGCAGCTCAAAAAAAACAGGTGCCGGCCTGGGAAGAGAACGAGAGATCCTTGCGCTTGAAGAAGAGTTAAAAACGATCAAGGCTCAACTTGAGCAGATAAACAAGACGAAAGAAACTGCATTATCGGATATATCAACAAAGGAACAAGAACTTAAATATCTTTCCGAGACAAATTCAAAACTGAACATCGAATTAGTGAGATCTGAACAAACCTGCAAGGGTGTCGAAGAAAAACTTCATTCCGCCCGTGAAGAGCTGGGAATGATACAGAGCAGCGTTAAGGCACGGAACGATGAGACCGGTGAGATAGGAAGCAGGAAACAGGAAATCAACTCTCGAATATCAGAGCTGGAATTAAGATTAAAGGAACTGGGTGATACATTTAAAACAAAACAGGAGAACATAAAAGCGGGGACCAGCGGAAAAGAAGAAATAAATACAAAATTAACGGACTCAAAGATCCTTCATTCCAATGCCCAGACAAGCTTAAAACATGTTTCGGAAGAGATAATCAGAATAGAATCTAACATTAAAAACCTGGAAAGCCTTACTGTCTCAAAAAATGAAAATAATGTACAGGAAGAACTTGAACAAATAAGAAAAAATATTGCTAAGCTGGAAAATAGTCTGCCGCGGCTACAGAACAAAGAAAAAGAACTATCGCAAAACTTGGAGAAATTACAGATAGAAAAAGGGGTCATCCAAAAAGAAATAGAAACACAGGAAGAAAAACTGAAATCCGAAACTGGCCGCGAACTTAATATCAAGGATGCTTTATCTAAGGAGGAGATCTCTCTTGCTAGGATCGAAAGTGAACTTGAGGTGATCGCACAAAGAATGGCGGAAGAGTATGGGCTAACACTGGAACAGATAATAAATGCGGAAAGCGAAGTTACGAATGTAAGCCAGACTAAAGATGAAATAAATAATTTAAAGCAAAGGATCGGCGAACTGGGCCCAGTTAATTTGCTGGCCATAGAAGAATTCGAAAAGGCAAAGGAAAGAATAAGTTTCATCGAGAACCAATACAATGATCTGATGATAGCCAGGGAGAACCTGGGCAATCTGATAAGAGAACTGGACAGTAAAGCAAAGATCGAGTTCCTGAACACGATCAAGATAGTAAATGAACACTTTTCGAACATTTTTGCTACCCTCTTTGAAGGTGGAGAGGCCAAGATAACGCTGTCAGGCGATGAAAATATCCTGGAAAGCGGCATTGATATCATCGCAAAACCCGGCGGCAAAAAGTGGTTAAGCTTATCGATCATGTCCGGAGGAGAAAGAGCTCTTACTGCTATCGCTCTGCTCTTTGCTTTGCTTAGAACACACCCCAGCCCGTTCTGCTTCCTTGATGAAGTGGATGCGGCTCTCGACGAAGCAAATGTCCACAGATTCGCAAGAATGTTAAAAGATTTCTCTAAATCAACACAGATAATATTGATAACTCACAATAAGCAAACCATGGCTATCGCCGATACTCTTTACGGGATAACAATGGGAGATCCCGGAATTTCAAAAGTGATCTCAGTTAAATTCTCAAAAGTAGCTACCTGACACAGGTGAACTCAATGAAGCTAATCCCACATAAAAAAATAATCCTGATTATATTGCTTCTGGCTGCCATCTGCCATGGAAATGTACTAGCTGAAGAAAAAACACCTGCGATCTTTTGGAAGGACGGAGGAATAGCGATCAATGACTCACAAGGGAAAAGCATAAGGCAGAATGCCAAGATCACAAGTTGTAATGATAATACGTTTGTGATCGTATGGGAGGATACACGGAACGGTTACCTCGATATTTACGCGCAAAAAATGGACAGATATGGGAACATTTTGTGGGGAAACGACGGCATACCGGTATGTACAGCACAAAAGAATCAGTCATTCCCGGAAGTTACATGCATAGATGGGGATGAGGTCGTAATAACATGGCAAGACTATCGTGGCAATTACTCGGATATTTATGCCCAAAAACTGAACAGAAGCGGGACTTCGAAGTGGAAAAAAGACGGCGTTCCGGTCTGCAAAGCTTCCGTAAATCAGCTGGCACCGCGTTTGATCCCTGATGGGCAAGGAGGGGTTGTAGTAACCTGGTACGATTATAGAAGCGGTATGGGTGAAGACATATACGCCCAAAAATTGGGGACAAGCGGAGATATCAAATGGCTAGAGAACGGCATCCCAATATGTACCAGCGAAGGAACACAGTGGTACCCCAAGATCATCTCGGACGGCATAGCTGACGGGAACGGCGGAGTAATCATAGTCTGGGATGACAAAAGAAGCAGCGTATATGACATTTATGTTCAAAGAATAAATAATGACGGAAAATCCATATGGCAAAACAACGGTTTACCGATATGCACAGCCCCTGAAAACCAGGAATTCGCGGAAATAGCAATAAATTCAAATGGTTTTGTGGTTACCTGGCAGGACTATAGGAACGGGAATGCGGATGTATATGCACAAAAGATCGACTTACTTGGAAAACTTCTATGGAAAAAGAATGGGATACCGATATGTAATATTTTGGGGGGCCAGGAAAAACCAAAAATAATCGGCGGAAAAAATGACGTAATAATCACATGGGAGGATTACAGAAGCGGACCGGCAAATTCTGACATTTATGCGCAAAAAGTAGCGGATGACGGAGAACTTCTTTGGGGAAAGTACGGCACTGCAATGTGTGAAAGAAAAGAAAAACAAGAAGACCCGAACTTGATCAGCGACGGCGCAGGAGGAGCGATCATATATTGGAAAGATCTCCGAAATTCAAAACCAAGCATTTATGCCAGAAGAATAAACGAAAAAGGACAGGCGCTATGGGTAAGTGGCGGGTGGCCGGTGTGCAAATCGTTTGATGCAGAATACGCAGAAGTAGCCAGATTAGGTGATGTTTTTACATTTGTATGGCAGGACAGGCGTGGCGGCAGCCTCGACGTATATACACAAAGCATCGATCTATCAGGCAACTGCCTATGGCAGGTCCATGGGATCAATGTTAATACCAATTTTGGAAGCGTTACCCAGCAAAAGCCAAGAATAGTAGATGCCGGCAATAAGGAATATATCATTGTCTGGGAAGACTACCGGAACGGGTTCTCAAACATCTATATACAAAAGACAAACAATAACGGAGAATTGCTCTGGGATAGAGACGGTGTTAGACTATGTGGATTTTCCAGTAACCAGGTAAATCCAAGGATCGTCGCAGACAATAACGGCGAGGCTATTATCGTCTGGCAGGATCACAGAGACAAAAACCCGAATATATACGCCCAAAAGATCAGCAGTAAGGGTGCTTTAGCCTGGTATGAAAACGGGATACCAATAGCTTCCTTCAAAAGCAACCAACTTAACCCTGAAATCGTAAAAGATGGAGAAGGAGGCGCCATTATTTCATGGCTTGATGACAGGAATAAAGATAACGGCCTTGATGTTTATGCTCAAAAGCTGGATACATCAGGGTCGGTAAAATGGAAAAATGTGGGCGTTACTGTTTGTGACAGCCCAGGTTTGCAGACGGAGCAGAAGAATGCAGAAGACGAAGAAGGCGGCGTCATAATAACCTGGACGGACTTCAGGCGAAGCCTAAAAAATCCGGATATTTATGCGCAAAGACTATCAAAAACAGGTGAAACCATATGGAGAGCGAACGGCGCTCCTATCTGCAAGGCTCCGGACACACAAAGAAATGCTGAATTAACGGGACTTAAAAGCGTTATTGTTGCCTGGGAGGACAGCGGGAGCGGCAACTACGATATTTATGCGCAAAAGATCAATGCTGACAGCTCCGTCAACTGGACCGTGGACGGAATAGAGGTCTGCGCAGCAAAATATACTCAACACGACCCCAAATTAGCTAGGGATCACAAAGGCGGAGCGATCATTGTTTGGGAGGATTATCGCAATACGAATTGGGATATCTATGCTCAAAGACTGGATAATAACGGCACTAGGCTTTGGAACGTAAGCGGTATCCCGGTAAGCACCGCGAAATCAACACAGTATTCACCGCAATTAATAGTGAACAAAGATGGCTCCTCAATAATCGTATGGGAAGATTACCGCAACGGAAAAAATTACAACATCTATGCCACACAACTGAATACCTTAGGAAAATATCTATGGGATGACCAGGGAATAAGAGTGAGTAAGTCCATTGATGGCGCAAGAGATCCGCAGATCGTTTCCGACGGAGAGAACGGAGCCATAGTTGTCTGGACCGATTTCAGATTTGGAAATTACGACATTTACGCCCAAAGGATAAAAGGAAAAGACTGATAATTCTTAAAAATGTCCAATAAGATCTTACTTCTGCTTTTAATTACACTGATAACATTAACACCTGCCAAGACAAGTGCATCAGAATACGTATGGCAAAAATCCGTTGAAAAAGGCATAGATTACATCCATATTAAAAGAAAAACATTATCCGGATCTCTGCATATCCACCTATTGGCCATTGATCTTAAAAATGAGAATATCGAAATAAGGCCGGAACTGGCGCGCGGTCGTATCGGGGACCTGGAAAAAACCAGCAATATAGCATTGGGCTGCAATGCGATCGCCGCGATAAATGGGTCATTCTTCGTCACCGAAAAAGACTCAAGCCTGCCTCTCGGCAATCTAATAATAGATAATAAACTTCTAAGTAAATCCATCCTTAACAGGACCGCTATAGGCTTTACTAAGGATAAAAAAATAATCTTCGGGATCCCGAAAATAAAGGGTTACGTGATCAATCGACGGAACCGAAAAGGTGTCGAGATATGGGGAGTGAACAGGCCGAGGAAACAGAATGAGACGATCATTTATACAAGCGAATACGGCGGCTCCACCAAGACGAACCAATGGGGAAAAGAACTAATTGTTAATAAGAACGATAATGTCATTAAGAAGCGTAAATTCAAAGGAAGCACTAAAATACCCAAAGATGGTTTTGTGGTATCGCTCCATGGCTGGTCAAGAGATTTTTACGATAATATAAAGGTCGGGGATAAATTAGAATTAAAATATAAGTTCGTTGACGGCTGGCAAAATGCGTCTCACGCAGTAACAGGCGGGCCGCTGCTTATAAAAAATGGGAATATCGTGGTAGATAAAAGCATTAAAGATGAAAAAATGAGCAGCTATCTGCTTCCGCCAAACTCAAGAACAGCAATCGGGGTCAACAAGGATAATAAGCTGATATTGGCTGTAATAGACAAAAGATACGCTATCAGCAAGGGGGCGACCTATAATGAGCTGGCACAGGTCCTGAAAAAATTCGGCGTTAGGGATGCAATGGGATTGGATGGCGGAGGAACCAGCACAATGTATATTTCGGGGCGGGTCGTTAATTATCCCCTTAATTTCAATGAGCGGGCCGTAAGCAATGCCATAGTGGTACGCCACAAAAACTGGGACCTGTCCGATGCATTCGTAGAACAAAAATTATTCGTCAGCAGCAATTCCAGCCTAACAAAGAATGCCTTCAGAAAAATAATAAAAGAAAAGTCGGATCTTACGCCGGCATCATATATTTTCAGACCTGAGGATTACGGGCTCTATGGGATAAAGCAACTCTATAAACAGCTGATCAAGCCATTGATCAACGAAAATAAATATACTTATAGGCCGGAATCTTTCCTTAATGCGGAAGACTTATCCGTTTTTTCCCAAGGAAGATCTAGATCAGACCTCCCGAAATGACCATAGGCAGCCACCTGTAGATATAGGGGCCGTCTTAACTTCAGATGTTTAATAATAAGCCCGGGCCTTAGATCAAAGTGCTTGTTCACTAATTCAACTATCTTTGGTTCCGATATTTTCCCCGTGCCGAAAGTATCGACCATAACAGAAAGAGGTCTTGCCACTCCGATAGCATAAGCGAACTGGATCTCACACCTGTCAGCAATACCGGAAGCAACAATGTTCTTGGCGACATATCTGGCCATATAAGAGCCGGATCTGTCGACTTTTGTCGGATCTTTACCAGAGAAGCATCCGCCGCCATGGCTGCCGACGCCGCCATAAGTATCAATGATGATCTTTCTTCCCGTAAGACCCGTATCCCCTTGAGGTCCGCCGATAACAAATCGACCGGTCGGGTTTACATAATACTTTGTGTTTTTATCAAGGAGGTTCGCCGGAACGATCTCCTTAATAACCTGCTCAATAACATCATCCTTGATCTTTTTAACATCAACATCGGGAGAATGCTGGGCCGCTATCAAAACACTGTCAATCCTGATCGGCTTCCTATCTTCGTATTCGATCGTAACCTGGCTTTTCCCGTCAGGCCTGAGATAAGGAAGCTTTTTATTCTTTCTCATATCAGCCAGTTGTTTGGCAAGCTTATGAGCAAGCATTATAGGCATTGGCATAAGTTCCTTGGTCTCATTTGTCGCATAGCCGAACATAAGGCCCTGGTCCCCTGCCCCGAGATGTTCAAGATCTTCCTTAACGACTTCCCCGCCTTTAATTTCTAAGGCCTTATCAACTCCCCGGGCTATATCCTTTGACTGCTCTTTAATGGACACCATTACGCCGCATGTTTCGTCATCAAATCCAAGATCTCTGCTGGTATAACCAATGTCGCCGATAGTTTTTCTTACAATAGACGGGATATCCACATAGCACCCAGTGGTGATCTCCCCGGCTATCACGGCTACACCGTTGGTGACCAGTGCTTCGCAAGCCACTCTTGCCGGCGGATCCTTTTCAATTATCTCATCAAGTATGGCGTCGGATATCTGGTCACACATTTTATCCGGATGGCCTTCCGTAACGGATTCCGAAGTAAATAAATGCTTGTGTTTGTTCATATAATAACTCCTTTGAAAAATTTAAAACGCCTTGGATTATATCCTATGTATTAATATTAATCAAGACTGCTCTATAAGAAGTGGTAAAAATACATGATTTAAGTTAGAATAATCAGGTTATGGGAAATCTAAGCGAACATTTTAACTATAAGGACTTCACGTGCAAATGCCCGAATTGCAAGGGCAAAGGCGAATATAAGATACATTTGGGATTGGTCGGGGCGTTGGAAGCTTTGCGGACAAAGGTAAATAAGCACATAAAGATAGACCAGGCATACAGGTGCGACGAACAGAACGAAAAGCTCGGCGGGAACAAAAAAAGTTTCCATATTAGAGGAAAAGCTGCACATATATCTGTGGACAATATGAAATTACCGGAACTATACAAACATATAAAAGAAATTGAAGGAATAAAGGGAATTGGACTCAATGTCAAAGAGAACACCCTGCATATAGATACAAGGGACGCCAATCCCTCTGAATGGGTAAAAGAAGGCAAGGATCAATATATACTTCTGACTTCGGAAAAAAGGCAGACTTACGGCCTTTAAAAAACATGATAGATCTAATAAATTCATTTATCTCTTACATACGAAGTGAGCGTAATCTATCCGCGAACACAGTTTCAGCATACCGGCAGGACCTCACTCAGTTCTACAGATATCTAAAAAGCAGATCGTTGCTATCAAAAGACCTGTCGAGAATGGATTATCATTTCGCGAGAAGTTACTTATTGTTCCTGGAAAAAAAGAAACTATCGCGCAGGTCGCTTGCCAGGAAAATAATCGCCTGCAGGTCATTCTTTAAATATTTAATGCGGGAAAAAAAGAGCACTATCAATCCATTCGAGCTGCTTCATACCCCAAAGCTGGAAAAAAGGCTGCCTACGTTTTTATATGCTGGAGAGATCAAAAAGATGCTCAATGCTCCACGCTTAAAAACACCTTTGGGTCAAAGGGATAAAGCCATTCTGGAGCTTCTTTACGCTTCGGGAATGCGTATCAGTGAGATCACTGATCTTAAAATGACAGATCTGGACTTTGGCCAGAATGAGATCCTTGTGTACGGGAAAGGGGCAAAAGAACGCATTGTGCTTATGGGGTCTTTCGCAAGGCAGGCGCTGAGAAAATATATAGACAATGGAAGGAACGGTCTTTTAAAAGGGAGGACTACCGCAAAAAGTGTTTTTATCAACAAAAATGGGGGCAATATCACTCCAAGATCAGTGGAAAGGATGATCAAAAGGTACACAAAAGAAGCTGGTATCAAAAAGAAAGTAACTCCTCACACCTTTCGGCACTCTTTTGCGACCCATTTACTCGAAGGAGGGGCGGACCTGAAGGTGGTCCAGGAACTGTTGGGCCACAGTTCACTTGCAACTACGCAGATATATACCCATTTGACCAAGGAAAAACTGAAGAAAATATACGATAAGACGCATCCGAGGGCACAATAGTATATTACTTCACTTTTTAAGCTTTATTTAGCCTTATTCCATCAAGAAATCCCGTTGACAAAGCTGCCTCATATATATATAATCACGGCTTGTTGTCTTAAAGGGTATAATGATGGAAATCGATATTTCAGAACTGTTAAAAAAAGTCGGCAACGAGCTAAATATTGATGGAACAGAGCCGCTGGATTTTAAACAAGACAGCCTGATATTTGCAGGCCCGGTAAGTGTAAAGGCTCATTTAGTTAATGCCGGGGAAACGGTTCTGCTGAACGGAAGCATTAAGGCAAAGGTAAAGCTCGAATGCTGCCGGTGTCTCAAGGGATTTGATCTGCCGATGAACATCGAGATCGAGGAAGAATACGGCAAAAAAGCCTCGAAAGCTCACAAGGCAGCTAAGAACGAAGAAATAGAATTGTCTGACAAGGATTTTATTTTCCCGATAAGCGATGACAACACGATCGATCTGACAGAAGCCGTAAGACAGAATATTTTTACGGCGCTGCCAATTAAGCCTTTATGTAACAAGGCCTGTAAGGGGCTTGGCAAAGAAAGTAAGAAGAAAAGAACGCCCGACCCAAGGCTTTCAAAGTTAAAGGATATTAAAGGAAAAATACAAGGAGGTTATCATGCCAGTACCTAAGAAAAGACATTCCAATACAAGGACGCAAAAACGAAGGGCGAACTGGAAGCTCTCCCCGGTATATTCAGGTACCTGCCCGCAGTGCGGCGCACCGGTCCTCCCCCATCATGCCTGTAAAAAATGCGGAACCTATAAAGGCAGAGCGGTAATAGAGATCAAACTAAAAAAAAGTAAAGAAGAAAAGCAGGCGAAAGAACAACCCAAAGACGAAAAAGAAGCTAAGAAAGAAGAAAAGGGTAAAAAGGAAGAAAAGGGCAAAAAGGAGAAGAAGTAATTGGCACGGATCGCCTTAGACGCAATGGGGGGAGATTACGCCCCTAAAGAGATCGTTAAAGGTGCGGTTGAGGCATCTAACGAGATCGGTATTAATATCATTCTTGTCGGGATCGAAGACCAGCTGAGATATGAGCTGAGCAAATATCCGCACCATGAAAACATTTCCATCCAGCATGCTTCTGAAATGATCGGTATGAATGAATCCCCTGCTCAAGCTGTAAAACAAAAAAAAGATTCATCTGTAAACGTGGCAATATCAATGCTAAAAAGGGGTATTGTAGAAGGTGTGGTCTCAGCCGGCAACACTGGGGCTTTAATGACGGCTTCTTTGTTCGGTCTGGGCCGTATTAAAGGTATAGACCGCCCTGCCATCGCGACTATTTTTCCATCAAGTGCAGGAGACATACTGTTAATGGACATGGGAGCAAATGTTGACTGTAAGCCTAAGCATCTGGTTCAGTTCGCAAAAATGGGAAGCATTTATGCTGAACAGGTGATGCATGTTCACAACCCCAAAATAGGGCTCCTAAATATAGGTGAAGAACCTGAAAAAGGGAATGAACTAACGATCTCCACCTACCCGCTCCTAAAAAAGGAGAACACCATAAACTTTACAGGCAACGTTGAAAGCAAGGAAATACTAAAAGGTAAAGTTAATGTTGTTGTGTGCGACGGCTTCACCGGAAATCTAATATTGAAATTCAGTGAATCCCTGGCAACAATGATCTACGACCTTCTTAAAGAGGAAATATCGAAACATCCATTATCAAAAGCAGGCGCATTACTCCTTCTCCCTGCATTCAAGCGCTTACAAAAAAGGATAGATTATGATGAATTGGGCGGAGCGCTGCTCCTTGGAGTTAACGGCTTGGTAATGAAGGCACACGGAAGATCAAAGGCTAAAGCAATAAAAAATACGATAAAAGTAGCTAATGAAGCTATCGGTAAAAAAGTGGTCTCTGTTCTGTCAAGAGTAGGAGAAGGATAAATGGCAAAGGCTGCTATTACAGGTACTGGTTCGGGAATACCAAAAAAGGTGCTGACCAACAGCGATCTTGAAAAGATCGTAGATACTTCCGATCAGTGGATAACCGAAAGGACAGGTATTAAAGAAAGAAGAGTAGCTGATGAAAATGAAGCAACCTCAGACCTGGCCTATGAAGCGGCAAAAAAGGCATTAGAGTCAGCGAAGTTCTCGCCGGAAAAATTGGACCTGATAATCGTGACAACTTCCAGCCCAGATATGCTCTTTCCGTCAACCGCTTGTATCGTTCAAGATAAATTGGGGGCTAAAAATTCTGCAGCGTTTGATCTTGCTGCTGCATGCACAGGATTCAATTACGGGCTTGCAGTGGCAAGCAGCTTAATCGAATCAGGTATATACAAAAATGCGCTTGTTATTGGTGCTGATACCTTAACAAAATATCTTGACTGGACTGACAGGAACACCTGCATCCTTTTCGGGGACGGCGCGGGAGCGGTGCTTCTCGAAGCCAATACTGACGGCACAGGAGTGCTGGCAAACTACTTAATGGCAGAAGGATCAGGCGGAAAATATCTGGTCATGCCCGGCGGAGGCTCAAGGGACCCTGAGATCAAGAAAAGCAGATATATATGGATGGATGGCAAGGAAGTTTATAAATTCGCTGTAAGAGCTCTTCCGGCATCCGTAAAAAAGGCACTAGAGGCCGCCAAAATGAATACATCCGACATAAGCCTGCTTATCCCGCACCAGGCAAACACAAGAATAATAGACTCAGCGCTCAAGAAGCTGGACTTGTCAAAGGAAAAAGTTTATGTTAATCTCGACCGATATGGCAACACTTCAGCAGCGTCGATCCCCATTGCATTAGACGAAGCTTTCCAAAACAAAAAGATAAAAAAAGGGGATATTGTTGTGCTTGCTGGATTCGGAGCCGGTCTGACGTACGGCGCAAATGTGATCAAGTGGTCAATATAAATAGGAGGTAAGAAGGAAAATGAGTTACGGATTTACAGAAGAACAATTAATGATACAGGAGCTGGCAAAAAAAGTCGCTACAGAAAAGGCTCTCCCTCTAAGGGCTGAGCTTGATGAGACAGGAAAATTCCCGTGGGAGGTAGTAAAAGCTCTCGCGGAATCAAACCTCACAGGCATTGCAATAGAAGAGAAGTATGGAGGAATCGGAGGAGGCGTTCTTGAATACGTCATTACTACAGAAGAACTGAGTAAAATTTGCGGGGGCATAGCTTTGGCATTCGCGGCAACAGGGCTCGGCACGATGCCAATACTGCTTTTTGGTAGCGAGGAGCAAAAGCAAAAATATCTACCTGACATTGCCAGCGGTAAAAAATTGGCTGCTTTCGGATTGACCGAAGCAAATGCAGGCTCAGACGCTGCAGGGATGCAGACCACAGCGAAAAAAGACGGCGATCATTATATATTGAACGGAACCAAGCAGTGGATAACGAACGGCGGGGATGCGGAAACGTATTCGGTTATTGCTATAACTGACAGAAAAAAGGGGAGCCGCGGTGCTTCAGCCTTTATACTTGAGAAGGGAATGCCGGGATTCACTTTCGGCAAAAAAGAGAACAAAATGGGTATTCGCGCTTCATCGACTAACGAACTCGTATTCCAGGACTGCAAAGTACATAAAAGCCAACTACTGGGAAAAGAAGGCCAGGGATTTATGGTAGCCATGAAAACACTGGACAGGACAAGACCGGGCATTGCTTCTCAGGCTGTTGGAATTGCTCAAGGAGCGCTCAATGAAGCCCTTAAATACTCAAGAGAAAGAGAGCAATTTGGCGCAAAAATATCTTCTTTTCAAGCTATACAGCATATGCTGGCGGATATGGCCACACAGATCGAAGCAGCAAGAGCATTGGTTTACCAGGCTGCCAGACACATTGATTCCGGTGCAAAAGATGTCTCAAAAATTTCGGCAATGTGTAAGCTTTTTGCATCAGATGTAAGCATGAAGGTTACGACCGACGCTGTACAGATCTTCGGCGGATACGGCTACATGAAAGAATATCCGGTCGAAAAGATGATGAGGGACGCAAAGATCACACAGATATACGAAGGGACGAATCAGATACAAAGGAACGTAATAGCGCTGCAGTTGATCAAAGAAATGGCAGCAAAAAAATAGGATATAGGAACAGAAGCGGACAATGAATATCATAGTTTGTATCAAGCAAGTCCCGGGCACCACACAGGTAAAGATAAACCCTGAAACGAACACTCTTATCAGGGAAGGCGTAGAAAGCATTATCAACCCCTTTGATGAAAATGCCATAGAAGCAGCTCTTCAGTTAAAAGAAAAGAACGGCGGAAAAGTGACCGTCATTACCATGGGTCCTCCCCAGGCAGCGGAAGCGCTTAGAGGCGCTATCGCATTAGGGGTTGATGAAGTGGTGTTGGTCTCCGACAGAGCATTTGCCGGCTCCGATACATGGGCAACATCTTATACGTTAGCTGCAGCGATCAAAAAGATCGGCCAGTTTGATCTTGTTATATGCGGTAAACAGGCGATCGACGGGGACACCGCGCAAGTAGGCCCCGGTGTTGCCGAAGTTCTCGGGCTTCCTCAAATAACTTTTGCTGTAAATGTTGAAATTAATAACGGCATGTTGAAGGTCAACAGGCTGCTTGAAGAAACTAATGAGATCGTTCAGACAAAACTTCCCGCTGTTATCACCGTTGTTAAGCAGATAAACACCCCAAGAATGCCGTCATTCAAAGGTAAGATGAAAGCAAAAAAAGCAGAGGTCACGACCTGGAACGCGAAGGACCTGAACGCAGACGAGAATAAGATCGGTCAAAAAGGATCGCCGACATGGGTGGTAAAGATATTCACTCCTCCCCCGAAAGGCGGCGGAGAAATGCTTCAGGGCTCAAGCGACGAAATGGTATCGACGCTCACAAAAAAATTACAGGAGAAGAAGCTCTGCTAAAATGGGAATAAGGATAATAAAAGATAAATGTATCGGTTGTAAGCTTTGTATCCCGGCCTGCCCCACTGAGGCAATAACGGTCGTAGATAAAAAAGCTATTATTGACCTGGACAAGTGTACCCTTTGCGGCGCATGCCCCAGTGCTTGTAAATTTGACGCGATCGAATTCTCAAAAGAAGAAGTAGAGGTCGCGGATAAGAGTAAGTATAAAGGCATTTGGGTATTCGCGGAACAGCATCACGACAAAGTACAGGGCGTAGCATACGAGCTGCTCGGCGAAGGGGAAAAACTGGCAAAAGAATTGGGTGTTGAGCTTTGTGCGGTACTGCTTGGCGCTAAAAATATTGAAAGTGAAGTAAAAGAACTTTTTGCTTATGGAGCTGATAAAGTTTATATCGCTACTGCAGAGGAACTAAGGCATTACTCCACCCTACCCTACACCAAGGTTATTTCGGAAATGATAAACCAATATAAGCCGGAGATAGTGCTTTTCGGCGCGACGACCACAGGAAGGGATCTTGCCTCCAGGATAGCGGCAAGGATACATGCGGGATTGACGGCTGACTGCACCGGACTCTCGATAGATATAAAAGAAAAACTATTACAACAAACGCGCCCTGCTTTCGGCGGGAACATTATGGCAACTATCGTATGTAAGAACCACAGGCCGCAGATGTCCACAGTAAGGCCAAAGGTCATGAAAAAGGCCGATCCGGATCACAAGAGGGCTGGAGAAGTCGTAAAAATAGAACCTAAGATCGGAAAAGAAGATCTTCTTGTCGAGCTTATCGATGTACTTCAGGACACTTCAGTAAAAGTAAATCTGTCTGAAGCAGAGGTAATTGTTTCCGGCGGACGAGGGCTCGGCGCACCGGAGAACTTCAAGTTGATCGAAGAACTAGCGGCAACACTCGGGGGCGCTGTCGGAGCATCCCGCGCCACAGTTGATGCCGGCTGGATATCTTCCCACCATCAGGTCGGACAAACAGGAAAGACCGTATGCCCGAAGCTGTATATTGCATGCGGAATATCGGGTGCTATCCAGCATTTGGCCGGCATGCAGTCATCGGATGTAATAGTCGCGATAAATAAAGATCCGGATGCCCCGATCTTCAAGGTAGCTACCTATGGAATCGTCGGGGACCTGTTCGAGATCGTTCCAAAACTTACAAAGGCAATAGAAAAGGGTTAAATAATGGCAAAGATAGCTGTTGTATTTCCAGGTCAGGGTTCCCAGTATGTAGGAATGGGTAAAACCTTGGTCGAACAATTCGGTTCAACAAAGAAGTTATTCGATCAGGCGAACGAAGCACTTGGCTTTGATCTGATGAAGATCTGTTTTGAGGGGCCTGAAGATGAACTTAAGAAAACTGAGTTCACACAGCCTGCGATATTAACCGTAAGTGCGGTCTGCTTAGAAGCTTTGAGGTCATTTAAAAATCTGAAGGTTGAAGCAGTGGCTGGACACAGTCTTGGCGAATATACAGCGCTTTACTATGGCGGAGCGATCAGTTTTAAAGATGCCGTGAAGATAGTTAATCTACGCGGCAAGTTCATGCAGAGCGCCGTTCCGCTCGGAGAAGGCACGATGGCGGCAATAATGGGACTGGAAAAGGCGAAAGTTGATGAGATATGCAAACAAGCGTCCTCAAAAGGCGTTGTTGAAGCAGCGAACATCAACAGCCCTATACAGATCGTCATCTCCGGAAAAAAAGAAGGAGTACTTAAGGCAATAGATCTTGCAACAAAGGCAGGAGCAAAAAGAGCGATAGAATTAAAGGTAAGCGCGCCTTTCCACTCAAGCCTGATGAAAAAAGCAGCTGACCAGCTTGCTGAAGCATTGAATAAAATCGAAATAAAAGATTCTACGGTGCCGGTTGTGTCGAATGTAACAGCAGACTATACTACCAAAGCTGATCAGATCAAAGATCTTCTCATAAGGCAAATGACAAGCTCAGTCCTATGGGTAGATTCGATAAACAAGCTTGTGAATGACGGGTTTGATACTTTCATAGAGATAGGTCCGGGCAAAGTATTAACAGGGCTCATAAAGAGGATGGCACCGAAAGCTAAATTGCACAATATTTCTGATGCAGATACGCTTGGCAAATTTCTACAAGTATGGAGGGAAGAATTATGAAGTTAAAAGGTAAAGTTGTTCTTATTACAGGATCAGCACAGGGCATCGGGAAAGCGATCGCAGAAGCCCTAGCAAAAGAAGGGGCAGATATCGTTGTATCGGATATTAATATCGACCTGGCAAAGCAAACTGCCAATGAAATAGGGAAATCTGGAGTAAAAACAACGGCAGTAAAGTTGGATGTATCGAATGCAGGTGAAGTAAATACTGCTGTCGCTGAGATAGTAAAAACCATGGGCGGAATTGATATCCTGGTGAACAACGCAGGCATCACAAAAGACGGGCTTTTAATGAGAATGAAAGAAGAGGATTGGAATGCGGTCATAAACATCAACTTATCATCAATGTTCCATACGACAAAGGCTATTGTACCCTTGATGATGAAAAAAAGGTGGGGTAGAATAGTCAACATCGCATCAATTGTCGGTGAAATGGGCAACGCAGGACAGGCAAATTACGCTGCAGCAAAAGCTGGAGCAATAGGCCTTACAAAAACAGTTGCAAGGGAAACGGCCACAAGAGGCATAACTTGTAATGCGATCGCTCCGGGATTTATTGACACTGCAATGACTAAGAAATTATCTGATGACATAAAAAAGAAATTAAGCGAGCAGATCCCCATGAATAAACTCGGGACTCCCGAAGACGTTGCTAAGGCTGTCACTTTCCTGTGCGCAAATGCAGATTACATCACCGGGCAAGTAGTGAGCGTAAACGGCGGCATGTACATGTAGATTTATTTAAATGTGTTAGAATAATTGTGTTAGAATAAAAAGAAAGGGGTGAGAAGAAAAAAATGGATGATGCACAGATTTTAGAGCAAGTTAAAAAGGTTGTTGTAGAACAGTTAGGTGTCGCAGATACAGAGGTTACAAAAGAAGCTTCTTATGTTGATGACCTTGGTGCGGATTCGCTGGATACTGTAGAGTTGGTCATGGCACTTGAAGAAGCATTCGGTATCGAAATTCCGGATGAAGAAGCAGAAAAGATCAAGTCTGTTGGCGATACGATCAACTACATAACCAGCCACAAAAAGTAGTTTATCGTCGCTGTATAAAAAGAATACTTCATTGATCATACTACATGGTCTTTGAATGTTTTTTATTAGTTTAAAAGGTAGGATATAAACTTGAAGCTTCCAAAGCTAAAAATCAAAAATTTAGTGGCGGACATTCCCATTATTCAGGGTGGAATGGCCGTAAAGATCTCAACAGGAGCACTGGCCGGAGCGATAGCAAAGGCAGGCGGAATTGGTGTGATCGGTGCTTCTGGTATGGATCTTGGTGAACTGGCACAGGAGATCAGAAAGGCAAGAGAGATCGCAGGCAAGGGCATAATCGGGATAAATATCATGTTCGCAGCAAGGGAGTTCCTTGGGGTCGTTCACACCTCTATAAAAGAAGGGATCGATCTGATAATAAGCGGGGCTGGATTCTCGAGGGATATCTTCAAGATCGGGAAGGAATCAAAAACAGCTATACTGCCTATTGTCTCCTCTGCAAGACTTGCTAAAACAGCGACAATATTAGGCGCTGATGCGATCGTAGTAGAGGGCAAAGAAGCAGGAGGACATCTTGGTACAGACCAGCCAGCTGAAAAGATCCTTTCTGAAGTACGGGCCGTAACAGATATACCTGTTATTGCCGCAGGCGGGATAAAGGATGGAAGTGATATCGTAAAAATGTTCAAACTCGGGGCGGACGGCGTGCAGATCGCTACAAGATTTGTATTGACGGATGAATGCAATGCTTCCCCGGAATTCAAAAAAATGTACCAGAACGCAAAAGAAGAAGATGTGATCCTAATAACAAGCCCTGTTGGAATGCCTGGACGTGTTATTAAGACAAAATTCTCTGAGGAAATATTAAAGAAAACCGCGCCAAAGCCGATAGGCTGTGATTACTGTTTAAAAAGATGCTCCCTTGAATACTGTATTATCCAGGCACTGATAAATGCTCAGCAGGGTGATGTAGATAACGGAGTTGTATTTGCAGGCGAAAACGTCTGGAAAATGAAGGATAGGAAAATAAAGCCGGCTGCTAATGTCTTGAACGATCTCGTTCAAGAAACTGCTGCCTGCAATTAAGGTTTGGAAGGGAAAAAGATGAAGGAAAGAAGAGTAGTAATAACAGGATTAGGATGCGTTACTGCGATAGGAACCGGAAAAGATATCTTTTGGAACAACTTGACCAATGGAAAAAGCGGGGTTGCCAGGATATCACATTTTGATCCGACAAACTTCACATCGCATATTGCTGCAGAGGTAAAGGATTTTGATGCAACGCAATATGTAGACAAAAAGTCAGCCAGAAGACTTCCTGGGTTCATTAAATTCGCCATCGCCGCTTCTAAGCTGGCCATCGAAGATGCAAAGCTGGCCATAACTCCTGAAAACGGCGGTGATATCGGAGTCATAATCGGATCCGGTATCGGCGGTATAGGATTTTTAGAAGAACAATGCAGAGCACTTCATGAAAAAGGCCCGGATAAATGCAGCCCCTTTACCGTCCCGTACATGATAGCGGATATGGCCGCCGGTATGGTCTCTATTCACTTTGGCGCAAAGGGACCGAATAGCTGTATAACCACAGCATGTGCTTCCGGAACTCATTCAATTGGGGATGCCTTTAAGGTCATAGAACGAGGAGATGCGGAAGTAATGATAGCAGGTGGAGCTGAAGCTTCGATCTCCCCTCTTGGTTTTGCCGGTTTCTGTTCGGCAAAAGCACTATCGACCAGGAATGATGCTCCTGAAAAAGCAAGTAGGCCGTTTGACCTAAACAGGGATGGGTTTGTAATGGGCGAAGGTGCGGGTGTAGTTATTTTGGAATCTCTGGAATATGCCCAAAAAAGAGGAGCAAATATCATTGCAGAGATAGTAGGATACGGAATGTCCGGAGATGCAAACCACATTACGGCGCCGGCACCAGGCGGAGAAGGAGCTGTAAGGGCCCTAAAAGCAGCATTAAAAGATGCCAACATTAAACCTGAAGAAATTGATCACGTTAACGCACATGGAACTTCTACGAAGTTGAATGATAAATTTGAAACGATGGCCCTGAAAACAGTATTCGGGGATCATGCCAAGAAGATGGCTGTAAGCTCCAATAAGTCCATGATAGGACATTGCCTTGGCGCTGCTGGAGCGATCGAATTCGTTGCAACGGCACTGTCGATCCAAAATGATCTGGTCCCTCCGACCATAAATTATGAAACCCCAGACCCTGACTGCGACCTTGATTATGTTCCTAATAAATCAAGAAAAATGACAGTTAATGCCGCGCTATCCGAATCTTTCGGCTTCGGCGGCCACAATGCTGTAGTAGTAGCCAAAAAATTCAAAATGTAAGCCCCTCTCCTTTCGTGATATAATAAACCAACTTTAAGCACCAAGACAGAAGTAAGCATCATGTATGATAGAGTTTTGCGCTAAAGGCGGGATATTAAACGAGTCAAAAAAGTTTACATTTTAGCGTAAAAAAAAGTTGCAAACTGAAAGTATTGTTTGTTCTAAGCGTAGTTATTCTCTTTTCGATTATTTCTGGATCACTTTCCTATGCTCAAGAAACTTATCCCCAGGTAGAGATCACCGGATATAAAAAATATCAATACCAATCACTGTGGGTCAACAAAATGGCGAATCTCTTCCAGGCCCAAGGCATGCTTGGTGGATATTACGCCAGCGGCCCATGGCAGGAAAGCTTAAAGTTAAAAATAACAGGAAAGCTTAGCGAAAAGCTGTCTGTGTCTTACGATCTCGAACAGCAGCAGGATCTGCCGGACAGACACAATGTTCAAGTAACCTATGACAAAACCCAATTGAACTTTGGCGACTTTCAAGCCACTTTTGGCGGAAATGAGTTCGCTTCCGCGACAAAATCCTTGAACGGTGTAATGGTAACCTCAAAAGACAATTGGTATGACATGATCCTTGTTCCTTCATCAAAATTAAAAAGCTATACACAGTTCTTAGCGACACAACGCGGCAATAATACAATGGGACCATATAACTTGGGACATAATTCCATTATTGAGGGATCAGAAATTATCGAGCTGAATAATGTTAAGTTAAGGCGGCATATGGACTACACGATCGACTACTTTGAAGGAAAAGTAACATTCAAACGCATATTATCACCCGAAGATGAAATCAAGTACATCTATGAATACACCAACATCATAGATCTTTTCTTCCCAACAGTATCAAAAAGGGATTTTATAGGACTACGGTTCGATGTAAAGCAGCTGGACCAGGCGCTCTGGGGAGAGGAACAAATAAAACCGGAAAAATCAGTAAGGAAAGCAACTGAATTCTTTCCTACAATGTTAAAACTTGAAGAAAAAGAGCCGCCAAAAATAAAGAAGATAACGGTGCCAACCGAAGTTTCCACCAGAAGGTCTGATGAAGGAGTATCACCGGCAACGAATGTATTGATCGGAAGCATGGCAGTAATGAAACTTTACGATTCTACGGCTGAGGCAATAGCTGAACAGGCTGAATTGTCTGCATCAAAGATAGATGAACTGCTAAAGGTTGGTGTAAGCAGTAATGAAGTTGAAATAAGCCCTATGGGAGAAGGCTTCGCGGTCATTATTAAAGGTGACATAATTGTCATTGCAGATCAATTTCAGGCAAGAGCTCACAACACTTCAGCGGAAGCACTAGCAAAATTATGGAAAGATAGCTTGATAACAGGCTTTTCAAACACCATGGAGACCAGGACAATCGTTATTACTCCTGAAGCGGAAATACTTGAAGAATTTGAATGGGAAAGTACCGGCGTTTATAAGCTACTACATATACCGCTGCTCCCATTTAGCGAAGTAATATACTTCAAAGGAACCGAACTGAAAAAATTCGAAGATTATATTATTGATTACCAGGATGGCACAATAACCCTCTTCTCCCATACTCTGCCGACCCCTACAGAGCCATTGCGAGTGGATTATAGATACATAGAGATCGCAACGGAAGCTGAAATACTCCCCGGGGCAGGGTTCGGACCGTATCATTTAAGTCACAAGGACATAATTTTAGGATCAGAGGTAATTTTAGTGAACAACATACCATATGTGAGAGATCTTGATTATGTTATTAATTATGTAGACGGCACGGTACTTTTTGCAACGAGTATTTCTCCAACATCAAATATTCAAATTAAATACAAGCACATAGTTATGATCAAGCCGCCTCCACCTGTTACCCCAAAAGTTCCTATGGTCTGGTCAGCCGGCGGCACTTATATGGAAGAATCGGGCAAGAGCGGAGCCGTAGCGCCAAGTATAACTTATCAAGAATCCTTTACAGGCAGCGAGATAATTGCTGACAATAATACTATTTACCTTGCTTTTTGGCCTATTCCTACATCAGAGTCAGTAATATTAACCATAAATGGCGTGGTAGCCACTTATGAAGTAGACTATGTTTTTCCAACTTATGAAGCCTCGACAGGATCTCTCGTACCTCCAACAGAATTAAAATTTATAAATTATGCGGGCGATCAATCCGATGGCTTTGATACCGGCACAATAAAATACGTCAGCCCCACTACTTTGGAGGCAGGGGACCAGATCGTAGTGTCTTACGCTTATTCTAAACGAACATTAGTAAGACACGTTGAGTCTGGAGCGGCTCTCACGGTATATGAACCTCGAAACATGAGAGATATCGTGCCCGGCACGGAAAGAGTATTCATATGGAGAAAAGGAGAATCATCGGAGGTACAATTAAAACCAAATACAAGCACAGAGGCCACTTCAGATAGCCACTATTCCATGAATTACACTAATCCCCCGAAGATCCGTTTTAATGATAATCCACTTGATGTAGGTGGAGTTTTATACGATTTAAGTAACATATATTTTAGAATTGAAGCCCTGACTGTCCCGCAGGGAACAATATCCCAAACGGACATTTCGCGGAAACTTTACGGCATAGACACCAATTTTACTCAAGGTGACATTAGATTTTCAGCGGCTATCGCAAAATCAGAAACGGATCAGCTCTATTTAGCCGTAACTACAAATGAAACATTTAGCGGCACCGGCACACAGTCAGCCTTTCAGCTACACAGCCAAAACAAGATGATCGAAGGCAGCGAACGTGTATTCGTTAACAATATAAAGTTAAATGAAGAGATCCAGTACTACATGGCTTATGACAGGAATGGAGATGGAACATATGGCAGGATAACCTTTTACGCCATTCAACCTTCAACTCAAGATGTAATATCAATTGATTATGATTATGAAGATGCTAGTGGATTTGCGACCCAAACATTAAAGCAGGGTTCAGCCTATGCGGCAAGTTTATCAATGAAGCCATTTAAGGAAATGGAGTTCAGTATTGATGGCAAAAGGGCGGAAGCTACTTTTGACCCATTAGGAGGAACATCTATACCAATAGGGGCAGATTACTCGCATATTTATTCAAAAATAACTCCTTTACATAATTTCTGGATATCGGGAGATTATAAACAGAATAACAACCCTATAGGAAATCCCAATGACAGACAGTTCCTGCATTCATATGACACAAATATTGGGGGAGGATTTAATCCCTATGGGCTGGCACAGATAGATTTCAGCCACAGAAATTACAATATTATTGATGATGTAGTGGGAGGGAGCCCGCATCAGAGTGACTCACAATTGTATTCGTATTCTTTAAATATAACACCGCAAGCTTACAGGCTGGGCCAATTTTCATTCGCACCCAGCACCAGCCTTTCAAGGACCATGAATCTGAACAACATCTCATCTCAAGATTCAACGGTGGATTTTGGAAGCGTAGGCGGGGCATTTGAATTCACAAGAACAAAGCTGAATCTTGGATACCAGGTAAACAAAACACTAACCACTACTCGTGAACCCGGATCAGGCCCAATCGAAAAAAGGGAAGCAAATGACTTAAGCTCAAGCTTAAATTTGGACCTGACTTTTGCGCCAATAAGAAGATTGTCAACATATTGGAACAGACAAGGGCATAACGAATACGACTTCATAGGCAAAACTGTCAAGTCCACACTGAACGAAACATATCATCTCGATTTTGTACCAATAGACCCGTTGACCACCAGCATAAATCATGACCGGCAGGAAACATTGACGATCTTCACAGCGCTGGGAAACCCGAAAACCGAAAGAACAACAGTAAACATGAGGTTAATCCCGTATACCAATACCTCTGTGAATGTCGCAAGATCAGTAGATAATTCTATCCAGGAAACAGGCACAAGGACATCCGGATGGTTGAATACTTACACTATTAATCACACTCCAATATCAGAACAGCTTTATTCGGTATCAACTAATTACACGCTCCTAACAAGCTCAAGAAAGGTTCCTGGAAGCGGAGTCAGCTCCAGCCGGGAAGTGCAAACTGACACAAAATCCTTTTCACAGGGTTATGGCTTGACCATAACGCCTATAACCAATCTAAGCTTTTCCGGCGGATATGTACAGGAAGATTACTTCAACGCGAACAATGATATAGCAAGCCCCGTAGAAACCAGATCAAAGAATCAGACTTTTAATCTTGGGACAGCCTACAAAGCTACAAGAGACCTGGATCTTTCAGCAAATTACAGCCACAAAGTTACCGTCACTCAAACAGAATCTCCGCAAAAGCTGAATTTTGATTTTCATGCGGCACAGAAAGTGTTCACTCATGGAACACTGAACTACGATTGGACGCAGGAAGAGAATGGCGGTGAAATACTCTCAGGAAGCCTGGCTAACCAGGATTTCCTGAAAAATATACATTCAGTCGCGCTCAATGTTGTTTTCCCGCAAACAGGAGAAACAGTATTATCAAGCATAGTAGTAAGAGTGGCGTATAAATGGGCTTTCTTTAAGGATAGAAAAAATGATGCCAATTCATTTGACGCAAACTCCTTATCTTTCGAAGGGTCATTGAACTTCTAAAATAGGTTGATTTGTTGTATAATTCAAGACCATGAAAATAGAACAAAAGATCAAAGAAATGGGATTAACGCTCCCCCCACCCCCAAAACCGGCTGGCAGCTATATCCCGATATCAATCTCGAATAATACTGTATATACTTCTGGAATGCTTCCATTCGAAGAAGGGAAGTTAAAACATAAAGGGAGTTTCCCTTTGGACCTATCAATAGAAAAAGGACAGTTCCTTTCAAAGCTCTGCGTCCTAAACGCACTGTCCGCGGTCAAAAATGCCATATCCGACCTTGATAAGATCAAGGGGATCAAAAAGTTAAGCGGTTTCATTAAAAGTGACAAGGGTTTTACCGATCAAGCAAAAATATTAAATGGCGCATCAGACCTTTTAGTGGAAATATTCGGGGAAAAGGGCCAACATGCCAGATCTGCGATCGGCGTATCAGAGCTTCCGCTCGGTTCTCCGATAGAGATTGAACTGATAATAGATATCTGACAATGGAGCTAAAATGATCAAAAAAGAGAGTTTAATATCACGGGCAGAAAAAGTTCTGTCCCCCGTACTGGCCCATTATTCGAACCTTGAAGTGTCAAAAGGCAAGGGATGTTATCTTATATCCATTGACGGAAAAAAGTTCCTCGATTTTTCTTCTGGCATATGTGTAACAAATGTGGGACATTGCCATCCAAAAGTTGTATCCGCAGCAATGAAACAGGCGGAAAATCTGATCCATGCCTGTGCAGGGGTAGCTTACTATGAACCCAACATTGCGCTGGCGGAAAAATTGAAAAGCATTTGCCCTGGCAACCTCAACATGAGTTTCTTCTGTCAAAGCGGATCAGAAGCAGTGGAAGCGGCGATAAAATTGGCGAAATTCGTTACAAAAAAACAGGGTATACTGGCTTTCAAGGGTAGTTTTCACGGGCGAACACTGGGAGCACTTTCGATCACAGGTTCAAAGGCTAAGTATTCCGATCCATACAAACCGCTTCTGCCAAACGTCTACTTTGCAACATATCCATATCCTTATCGAGATGAGGAAGATGAGAAAAAGTGCAACTCTAAATGCCTAAAAGAAGTTGAAAGCCAGATCGAGAAAGCCGGAAAAGACAATATGGCAGCAGTAATAATAGAACCGGTACTTGGGGAAGGTGGATATGTTGTTCCGCCAAAAGACTTCTTAAAAGGTTTGCAAGATATCTGCAATAAGAATGAAATACTGCTGATATTTGATGAAATACAATCAGGTTTCGGCCGAACCGGCAAGATGTTCGCGCTTGAACATTTCGATGTGACCCCTGATATTATGACCATGTCAAAGGCAATAGCTTCTGGTTTTCCGCTGGGAGCTGTAATAGCCAAAGAAGAATTAATGAAGGCATGGAAGCCTGGAGCGCACGGCGGCACCCTTTCAGGAAATCCTGTATCCTGCGCAGCAGCATTAGCCAGCATAGATATAATAGAAAAAGAAAAACTGGCAAGCCAGGCGACAAAACAGGGGAATTACCTTAAGGAAAAGCTTGAAAAACTGGCAGGTAAATATGAGGCCATGGGTGATGTGCGAGGACTTGGGCTTATGATCGGGGTTGAATTTGTAAAGGACAAAAAATCAAAAGAGCCTAATCCGGAAATAGTTAAAAAAATAATGGCTAACGCACTTCATCGCGGCTTAGTGCTCATCTCGTGCGGGATGAACGATCAAGTAATACGCTTCATTCCACCGCTGATCATCACAAAAGAGCAGATCGACACAGCATTGAATATTTTTGAGGAATCGGTAAAAGCATCATTATAACATTATGAAAACTAGACTATTTTCCCTAATATTCTGCTTTGCTCTTATATTGACTTTCTTTTCAACTCAAAGTCTTTGTGCTTCAACCATAAAGCTCAAGGATTGGAAGGTTCACTCAGGCATAAAGAGCACATCATATGAAAACAAGACATTAAAGATCGAATCATCTTCAAATATGCCTCTTCTTATTAGTCCGGATAACTTGCTGATCAACTCAAGAATATTTACTTTTTTGGTAATTGAAATAAAAACAGAAGGAAATTATGCAGATGGCCGTTTATTTTTTAGGCACATCGGTGACAAGGGCTTTAATTACGCGAATTCTCAAGAAATTCCAGCTGGCCGAGGCAATATCTTCCATACATATGTGATCGACCTCAAAAATAATCCGAACTGGAACGGCATGATAAACCAATTAGCCTGGCAACCTGCACAAGGCATAGGCAATATCGATATAAAAAATGTAGAGTTATCAAAGGGGGACTTTTCTCTAAAGGTTAGATCAATATGGCAACAAATATTTAAGTTTGAAAAGCCGGTGCCGCGTACCATTAATATTATGTATGGCCCTAAAATAGGCAGAACATCGATAAACAGTTATCTATACTCATTGATCATCTTGATCTCCTTGTCATTGATTGTTTTTTACGGCCTGAAATTCAAGGATCTTAACAGAACGCTGAACTTCGTCATACCGAAAATACTGATAATCTGTTTTGCGTTTTGGATGCTGCTGGACGCAAGAACTGCAGTGGAACAAATAAGGGCTGCATCCATAGATCACAAAACATTCGGCGGCAAGAACTATGAAGAAAAGCAGGCACTATCTACTTACGGTCATTACAGGGATTTTTATTATTTCCTGAAATTCTGCAGCTCTAATATCCCCGCCGGTTCGAATTATGTACTTACGGTTCCGGAAGGATATTACTATTATGGGGAAAAATCAAAATACTATCTATACCCCATTTATCTAAAAGAGGAAAAACCGGAATACATCATTTTATATGATCCGCAGGGACAGTTAGAGAGAAAAGATGCCATGCCTCCAGGTTACAGTGAATATGCAAAAGCTGGACAAGGAAAATACATCTTAAAGAGGTCGGCCAATCTATGATGATATTAAAATTACTTATAGCACTACTCTTCCCTGCTGTACTCGGCTACATCATAATTGCGCTATCCTCAAAAGACAATTATCTTATGCCTCTGGAAAAACTGGCTGTCTCCTACGCCATAGGCACAGGAGTGCTGACCTTTATCATGTTCTTAATGGGAGCCTTTCAATTCCCAGTTAATTTATCCAGCATTCTGCTGGTATGCCTTGTCTTATTTGCTTATCCGCTGGTCATAGTTGCCAAATACTTCAAACTCCCAAGCTTTAACGTCAGCAAGTTTTTGGAGAAACTAAAAAACATAAAGTGGTATGAGTGGGCACTTCTTGGTCTAATATCATTACGAGTGTTTTATTCATATTTTGCAGCTTTGATCAAGCCTGTCCAAGAAGTAGATGCTTTTGCAAATTGGAGCTTAAGGGCAAAAGTATTCTTTATGGAAAGCGGCTTATCGCTAGATAAAGCAAGGGGCTATTTTGTCGGCAATGGCCACACGTTCTATCCTCTAAATATCCCTTTGTTTGAAACGTGGGTTTTCCAGATGATCGGCAGCTGGAATGATATATTGGTAAAGATCATATTCCCTCTTTTCCTAACAGTTTTGATAATTGTCTTTTATTATGGGATGAGAAGGTATACTTCCAGGCCGGTCAGCTTATTATCAACATATCTTCTCACAACAATGCCATTTTTAATCTATCATTCAACGACTGCTTATGCAGATTTTCCATTAAGTGTTTTTTATTTTGCATCCTTTATATATTTGTTTGGCTATTTAAATTCAAAGAATAAAGGCGCATTATATATTTCTGCTATCTTTGCCGGATTATGTGCCTGGACAAAAAATGAAGGTTTCATTCTTGTTCTATCTACAAATCTTATAGTTTTGGCTGCTGTCCTATTCGTTGAGAAAGAAAATAGCATTAATAATAGGATAAAACTAATTTTAGCTTATTTGTCTTTTATCCTTTTGTTCAAGCTTCCGTGGTCCATATTTAATATATACTACGACGTACCTAAGCACCATTTTCAAAACGTAGAACTTTCAAATATTTTCATCAATCTAAGCAGGATTCCCGTTATAATTGAACGTTTTTATAGCAGATTTCTATTTTATGGAAATTGGAATATAGCGTGTTTTGCATTTTTTGTATTGCTTATGATCATTTTAATAAAGAAAGCTTTTACTAAGAAGAATACTATCCTCATTTCCGTAATATTGTTAAATTTATTTGGCCTCGCATCTGTCTATTATCTCACGGAAAGCTACAGGTTCCTGCTTGATGGAACTACATTGATCAGGAATTCCTTGATTTTCATGCCTCTAATAATATATTTTATTGGATATAATATTTTTATGCTTCAAAAGGAGATAGAGCATTAATGACGCATCTGGTTCAAGGACTTACCCATATGGAAAATGCGACCAATTACAACGATTGGATCTTTAATAATATCAATAGTTTCCTTGGGAACAGGATCCTGGAGGTTGGCGGAGGACTTGGGATTTTCACTGAACGCTTACTTGATAGGGAGTTCGTTGCAACGGTTGAGATACACCAAGAA
>JBHPDX010000011.1:0-31464 GCA_042577445.1 Candidatus Margulisiibacteriota bacterium
TCTCTCATGAAATAACAGGAAAATTTGGTGCAAGCAAGGTAATGCTCCGGCCGGCTCCGGTCGGCACCGGTGTTATTGCCGGAGGCGCGATGCGCATTATTTTGGAACTGGCAGGTATAAAAGATGTGGTGGCCAAGTCCCTTGGTTCGTCCAATGCCATTAATGCGGCCAGAGCTACACTGGACGGTTTAACTAATCTGAGAACCGTATCAGAGGAGCAGGAGCTTAGAGGGAAAAATCTTGATATAAAGCTTGTTCAATCGGAATAGAGAGAGATTTTATGAAACTTAGTGAGCTAAAAAATAAAGAAGGTTCGAAAAAGAAGGCTAAAAGAATAGGCAGGGGCCGTGCCTCAGGTATGGGCAAGACGTCGGGCAAGGGGCATAAGGGACAGAAAGCAAGAAGCGGCGGAGGAGTGCGCCCCGGCTTTGAAGGCGGCCAAACACCGCTATACCGCAGGCTCCCGAAAGAAAAAGGTTTCAAGAACCTGTTTTTCAAGAAAGAGTATGTAATAGTCAATGTTGGCGAATTGAACAAATATAAAGATGAAGTTACAAAGGATGTCCTGATCAAAGCGGGAAAGATAAGAAAAGGGCAAATGTTAAAAATACTGGGGAATGGCGAGCTAAAAGTTGCTTTAAAGATAACTGCCGATAAATTCAGTAAATCAGCTGAGAAAAAGATCAAAGCTGCAGGCGGAAGTATGTCTCTGATCTCCGTGGAGAAGAAATAAAGTGTTAAATACTTTAAGCGGTATTTTTAATATAAGGGACCTGAGGAACAAATTTTTGTTCACTTTGGCTATGATCGTTATATTCAGGCTTGGGGTGTATATCCCCGTTGCCGGAGTGGACACAGCAAAGCTTGCATCAGTTTTTGGGCAGGGCAACCTGCTTGGCTTCCTGGATATGTTCACCGGCGGCGCACTGGCAAGATTCTCGATATTTGCAATGGGAATCGTCCCTTATATTAATGCTTCCATTATCATACAGTTGCTCACCGCTGTTGTTCCGCAGCTGGAAGCATTGTCGAAAGAAGGAGAGAGCGGAAGGAAACAGATCGCGCAGTATACGCGGTATTTAACGGTTATGCTGGCTGCGTTCCAGGCTACCGGCATGGCGTTCTGGCTAAAGGGTATTTTGCTGCCAGGCGTTAGTTTCCCGTTTTTCTGGATGTCTGCTGTAGTGGCTTTGACCGCAGGGACCACTTTGATAATGTGGCTTGGGGAATTGATCACTGAGAACGGGATCGGGAACGGCGCATCTCTTATTATTTTTGTCGGCATAGTTGCCAGGATCCCGATGTATATAGGAAGAACAGTGACCCTGGTCAAAGGCGGCGCAAGCATAGTAGGAGTATTCATTCTTCTTGCAGTGTTCTTGGCTATGATCGCTGCAATTGTGGTGGTGCAGGAAGCCCAACGCAGGGTACAGGTGCAGTACGCAAAACGGATCATCGGCAGAAAAGTCTATGGCGGGCAAAGTACTTATATACCGCTCAGAGTGAATCAGGGTGGTGTTATTCCGATCATATTCGCATCGGCGGTGCTTCTTTTCCCGGCAACCATAGCACAATTCATACCGGTGCCTTTTATGCAGACGGTCTCTACTTTTTTGTCGCCGGGTAGAGCTCCTTACATGGTGCTTTATTTTTGTTTAATATTCTTTTTCACTTATTTTTATACTGCCATTACTTTTAATCCAAATGACCTAGCAGAGAACATTAAAAAATACGGCGGTTTTATCATGGGGATAAGGCCGGGAAGAGCGACCGCAGAGTATCTGGAAAAGATAATCACAAAATTAACTTTCGTTGGAGCATTGTTCCTTGCCGTGGTCGCCGTTATCCCGACCATTGTTGAAGGGGTAACTCATATCACGACCTTTCAGGGGTTGGGCAGCACGGCGCTTTTGATAATCGTTGGCGTGGCTCTTGATCTAGTAAGACAGATCGAGACCCATTTAATAGCAAGGCAATACGAAGGACTTTTGGCTTAATGCAGCGTACGGTTTATATACTGCTTGGGCCGCCGGGTTCCGGTAAGGGTACGCAGGCAAAGCGCGTTGCCCCTTGCTTAAAAGTGCCGCATATATCTCTGGGAGATCTGCTCAGGGAAGCGGTAGCCAAGAAGACGGAGATCGGCTTAAAGATCGAAAGTTTTTTAAAAGCAGGGAAACTTGCTCCAGATGAAATAGTGATCAAGGTCGCAGAGGACAGGATCAAGCAGGATGATTGCCGCGAGGGTGTTGTTGTAGATGGTTTTCCGCGCACTATAGCGCAGGCAAAGGCCTTTGAAAAAATATTGAATAAAGCAGGCTTCAACCAAGGAAAGGTCATTTATATTGACCTGCCGCTTGAAGGGATTGTGCAGCGCTTGGGAGGCAGAAGAAGCTGTAAAAAGTGCGGAGCTGTCTATCATGCTGAGTTCAGTCCTCCAAAGGCAGAAGGTAAATGCGATAAATGCGGGGAAGAACTTTACTTAAGGCACGATGATGAAAAGAGCGTAATAGAGACCAGGTTCAGAGTCTACGATGAACAGACAAAGCCGTTAGTGGATCATTATGAAAAGCAGGGCATTTTAATGCATATTGACGGCAAACAGAAAATAGACAATGTTTTTGAGAGTATATGCGCAAAACTTAAGGTAGCTTAGTGATTAGCATAAAGACAGAGGATGAAATAGGCAAGATCAGAGTTGCCTGTGTTATAACGGCAGAGGTAAGAGATGAGCTGATAAAGCTTGTCAGGTCAGGGATCACGACCAAGGAAATTGACAGTATAGCGGAGAACTTGATACGTGAAAAAAATGCGATCCCCGCATTTAAAGGTTATCGCGGGTATGGGCATACCGGGTGATAGGCGGTTGAATGACGGTGATATAGTCGGGGTCGATGTGGGCATCTGTTATGAAGGGTATTTTGGCGACAGTGCAGTTACGGTTGCCGTCGGCAAGGCCAGCAGGGAAGCGCAACGGCTGATCCAGACAACGGAAAAAGCCCTGTATAAGGCGATAGAGCAGGCGAAAGAAGGGCGCAGATTAGGGGATATCTCTTTTGCGATCGAATCCTGCGCTAGCAAGGCCGGTTTCTCGGTAGTAAAGGATCTGTATGGTCATGGCATTGGGAAAGAACTACATGAAGATCCTTTAATACCGAATTATGGCAAGCGGGGAGAGGGAGTAAAGCTGGAAAGCGGCATGGTGCTGGCCATTGAACCGATGTTGAATATCGGAAGGTATGAGATCGAAACATTGAAAGATGGGTGGACGGTCGTAACAAAGGACAGAAGCTTGTCAGCTCATTTTGAGCATACGATCCTGGTGGGCAGCGAAAGAACAGAGATCCTAACAAAACTGAGGTGAGGCGTTGAAAGATAAAGATGTAATAGAGCTTGAGGGTACGGTGGTTGAAGCACTGCCTAACGCTTTATTTAGGGTAAAACTGGAAACAGGCCAGGTAATTTTAGGACACGTTTCCGGGAAGATAAGAAAGCATTTTATAAGGATCCTACAAGGGGATAAGGTTAAAATAGAATTGTCTCCTTACGATCTAACACGAGGCAGGATAACTTTTAGGGTTAAATAAAGGAGCAAAAGCATGAAGGTCCGATCGTCAGTAAAGAAGATGTGTGAGAACTGCAAAGTGATCCGAAGAAGAGGCAGAGTAAGGATCATTTGCACTAACCCGAAGCATAAACAGAGACAGGGATAAAATCTGTAAGGAGGAGTTATGGTCAGGATTAGCGGAGTTGATTTACCATCAAATAAGAGAGTTGAAATAGGGCTTACCTATATATATGGTATAGGGCAGTCGCTGTCCAAAAAAATATTAGCTGAGGCCGATATCGATCCGGGCCTTCCCATTAAAGATCTGACTGAGGGCGATGTGTTCAAGATCAGAGATGTGATAAAGAACCATACGGTTGAAGGTGACCTGAGAAAAGAAACGCAGATGAACATAAAGCGGCTGGTCGACATCGGGACATATAGAGGTACGCGGCATAAGAAGGGGATCCCCTGCAGAGGGCAGAGAACCCGCACTAATGCCAGGACCAGAAGAGGCAAGAGGAAGACGGTCGGTGTCGGCAAGAGAAAAGAAGAAGCCGCAGCAGTAAAAGCATAATTAGGAGGCAATATAATGGCTGAAGTTGTTAAGAAAAAAAAGGTAAAGAAAGTGGCAAGTGCTGTCGGTATTGCTCACATTAAGTCAACTTTTAACAATACCATTGTTACGATAGCTGATTTAAAAGGAAATACTGTTGCCTGGATGTCTTCCGGTGCCGTTGGTTTTAAGGGGACTAAAAAAGGAACTCCTTTTGCGGCTCAATCGGCTGCTGAAGCAGCGGCAAGAAAGGCTATTGAAGCAGGCGTGAAAGAGATAAGCGTAATGGTCAAAGGGCCTGGGTCCGGAAGAGAAACAGCGATCAGAGCTCTTCAGGCTGCAGGACTTGAGATAAGTTCGATCAAGGATGTGACACCATTGCCGCACAACGGCTGTCGTCCACCGAAAAGAAGGAGGGTATAAGTAACCAATATGACAAAGAAGTACACAGCAGTATGTAGGCTTTGCAGAAGAGAGGGCGAAAAGCTCTTTTTAAAGGGTCAGAAGTGTTATCTGGACAAGTGTCCTGTTAAGCGCAGGCCATACGGTCCAGGGCAACACGGTAAGACCGCGAAGAATAAACAATCTGATTACAAGGTCAGATTACGGGAAAAGCAAAAAGCCAGAAGGATGTATGGAATATCAGAACGCCAATTCGAGAAATACTTTGATTCCGCAAGGAAATCAAAAGGTGTTACCGGCGAAAAACTTCTGGAGGCCCTGGAAAGAAGGCTTGATAACGTTGTGTTCCGTCTGGGGTTTTCGCCTTCCAGAAGGGAAGGTAGACAGCTTGTTCAGCACGGGCACTTTTTAATTAACAGTAAAAGGCTCGACATTCCTTCTTACCAGGTACGGCTTCAAGATGTAATTGAGGTCAAGCCTGCCAGTAATGAGAGGATAAAGCAGAATATTGAGAAGACCAAGGAGCGGAAATCCCCTGCTTGGCTGTCGGTAGACGGAGCGGGATTAAAGGGCAAGGTTGAGGCGATCCCTAAGCGTGAGGACATTGAAGCGGCTATTGATGAATTATTGATCGTTGAGTATTACTCTAGGTAAAGATCGAATTTTAATAAGGAGGGAATAAGATGGTAATGATAGGTGAGAAGCCGTGGGTGAGATATCTTCCTGAAACTGATGTTTATGGGAGATTTGTGGTGGAGCCTCTGGAAAAAGGATATGGGTCAACGTTAGGTAACGCGCTTAGAAGGGTGCTTTTATCTTCGCTTCCAGGAGCGGCAGTTACTTCTATTAAAATAGACGGGGTGTCACATGAGTTCTCGACTATCCCGGGAGTGCTGGAGGATGTCTTAGGTATCATTTTGAACATAAAGGAACTTGTCATAAAAATGCACGGTGACGGGCCAAAGGTGATCACTCTTAAGACTAAAGGTAAAGGGGAGGTCACAGCAGAGAAGATCGAGCACGATGCGGAAGTTGAGATCATCAATAAGGAACAGAAGATCGCTACGCTGGAGGGCAACGGCAAGTTGAACATTGAGATGATAGTTGAAAAGGGCAAGGGGTATGTTCCGGCGGATAGAAATAAGAAGCCGAATCTTGCTATAGGGACGATACCCGTGGATTCTCTTTTTGCTCCTGTCCATAAAGTGAACCTTTCAACCGAAGAAGTGAGAGTAGGGCAAGAGATCAATTATGATAGATTGGTGCTTGATGTTTGGACAAACGGCGGGACTAAGCCTGATGATGCGGTCAGGGAGAGCGCCAAGATCCTGGCTAAGCATGTGGATATGTTCGTGAATATCGGGCAGCGCGCGGAAGCTCTTGGGATCGCAGTGTCCGGCAAGGAAGAAACAAAGGAATCTGTGCTTGAAATGAGCGTTGAAGATCTGGAGCTGTCAGCACGATCCTCGAACTGTTTGAAGAAAGCCGGCATTAAGATCATAAGGGATGTTATGGAGTACTCGGAGCTCGATCTTATGAGAATAAAGAACTTTGGGGCGAAATCAGCCCGTGAGGTCAAAGAGAAGCTGGAAGAGTACAAGATAAACTTAAAACCTTCGGAAGAAATACCGGAGGAACCGGAAAAAAAGAAAAAGCCTGCCAAAGCAGGGAAGAAATAAGGGGATTTTATGCGTCACAGAAAAGGGAATAGAAAATTAGGCAGGGCTACCGATCAGCGCGTTGCTATGCTTCGCGGCATCGTTCTGTCTTTGCTGAAGTACGGCAAAGTTAAGACCACACATACAAGGGCAAAAGAGGCTAGGAAAATGGCCGAAAAGGTCATTGCTCTGGCGAAATATAATGATATTCCTTCCCGGAAGGCGGTTTTTTCCATAGTTCGGGACAAGGAAGTGGTAAGTAAGTTGTTCAAGGAAGCTCCTGCAAAGTTTGAGGGGCGGCCAGGCGGTTTCACCAGGATGACTAAGATCGGGAGCCGTCGTGGAGACAATGCTCCTTTCGTATTACTGGAAATTTTATGATCGAGGTCTTGAATCTTGATTTTGCGTATGAGCCCGATGGCGGCGAGGTTCTTTGGGATATAAATATTGAAATAAAGCAGGGTGAGTTTGTCGCGATCTTAGGTCCTAACGGATCCGGTAAAACCACGCTCATAAAGCATTTTAATGCGTTGCTTGTGCCTTCGTCAGGAGAGGTCCTGATTGACGGTCTTGATACCAGGGAGCGGAGGAATCAGAAGAAGATACGGGATATCGTGTCGCTGGTCTTTCAAAACCCCCTTGATCAGTTCATTGGACTTACTGCAGCGGAGGATCTAGCCGTTCCTTTGCGGATAAGAGGCGGCAGTGATGAAAATGTATCTGCTAAAGTAAGAGAGACGCTTGAAAAATTCAATTTAACGCGTTTGAAAGATAAGTACCCGCACAATCTTTCCGGCGGAGAGCAGAAACTGCTTACTATTGCATCATCGTTTGTGCTGGATCCCAAAGTGATAGTGCTTGATGAGCCGACAATAATGCTCGATAAGGGCAGAAGAGAAATGATCCATAGCTATGTGAAAGCATTGAACAAGGATCAACATAAGACAGTGGTTGCAGCAACGACCGATCCAAATGAAGCTAATCTGGCCGACAGGGTTTATGTGCTGAATAAAGGAAGGGTTGTAGCGATGGGAACCCCGCATAAAGTGTTCCATAATAGCAAATTGCTTGAAGAGATAGGCGTGGGAGTGCCTTTAAATGGTAAGGCTAAGTAAGATCTTATTACTGTTGCTGCTTATGCTGGCTGTCTTTTTGATATCGCCGGCATGGCTCATGGTCGCTTTTCTGTTCGTATTCTTGATATCGATATTCGTAAAAAGATCTTTGAAAAAGATAGTGAGAAAGCTGAGACCCGCTATATTTTTCGGGGCCTTGATATTGTTGATGTATACTTTGACCGCTGATCTGTATTCAGGGCTTTCTTTGGCGCTGCGGTTCATACTGGTTTTTTGGTTAGCGCAGATCATGGTAGAAGAAATGCAGGTGCAGGTGTTCATAAGCAGTATGGCCAGGTGGAAACTGTTCAATCCGTTGTTCCGCCGTTTAGGATTAATGCTTATGGTCGCCACGGTCTCTTTCCCTATAATATATAGAGAGTCAAAGAACATATATGAGGCGCATATATCAAGAGGTCTGGATTTTAAGAAAGGAAAGGTTTCCGGAAAGATCAAAAATCTTTTATATTTTATGAACGTTTTCTTTGTTAAGGTCTTTGACAGGGTCGAAGCGTTAAGTTCTGCTCTGGAGAGCAGGATCCCGCATTTTGCATGAGGAACTTGAAATTAATTATTGAGTATGATGGCGGACACTTCTCTGGTTTTCAGGTGCAGCCGAAGGGCAAGACCGTCCAGGGAGAGATCGAGAAGGCCATCTTTAAGTTGACCGGTGAAAAGGTCAGAATAACCGGTTCGGGCAGAACAGATTCCGGGGTGCATGCCTTATACCAGGTCGTTAATTTTAAGACCAGGTCAAAACTTGATCCCCGGGACATAAAGAGAGCGCTCAACAGCCTTTTAAGCAACATTGTGATCAAGGATATCGAAAAGGCGTCAATGTCTTTTGATGCGAGAAGGAAGGCCAAAAAGCGCGAGTATGTTTATCTTGTTTACAGCGGCGCGACCCTGCCGGTGTTCTTGATCGGAAGGGTTTGTCATGTAAAAGGGAAATTGGATTTAGGCAGAATCAGGAAAATATCAAAGATCCTTTTGGGAAAGCATGATTTTTCCTCATTCTGTGTAAAGGATAAAAGCGAAAAGAGCTGCCTTAGAGAGCTGAAGCGCATAGAAATAGGGCGAAGATCGATCGACCTATTAGGGGATAGACACAGGGTGATCTATCTTAGGTTCGTGGCAAACGGATTTTTATGGAAGATGATAAGGTTCATTGTCGGGACGATGTTGAAGGTGGGGCAGGGCAGGATGAGTGCGGCAGAGGTCAAAAGAATATTGGCCTCTAAGGACAACCGAAATGCTGGTCCTGTTGCACCGGCCCAAGGATTATATTTGACACGAGTTTGGTACTAAAGGAGAGAGTATAGTGAAAAAACTATTAAAAACACAGAACGCTAAGTTAACCGAGATACAAAGAAAATGGTATGTCATAGATGTAAGCAATAAAGTGCTGGGCAGACTTGCCACCAGGGTTGCGGGTATCCTTATAGGGAAAAGTAAGCCGGAGTTCACTTCCAATTTGGATTGCGGAGATTTTGTTGTCGTGCTGAACGCTTCAAAGGTCAGAACGACCGGCAGAAAAATGATCCAAAAGAAATATTTTAAGCATTCCGGTTATCCGGGAGGCATGCGGCTAATAAGCCTTGAGAAGATGTTGGATAAAAAGCCGGAAAAAGTAATAGAGCTGGCGGTTAAAGGGATGCTGCCTCAGAACAGACTGGGGAGGCAGATGCTGAAGAAACTAAAGATCTATAAGGGCGATGCGCATCCGCATAAAGCCCAAAATCCGGAAACATTGAGCATATAATTTAAGCGATCAAGGGAGGATAAAATGTCAGAAGAAGAGAAAAAAAAGAGTAAGCCGAAGAAAAAGACGGCAAAAAAAGCGGCTAAACCAAAGGCGGCTAAAAAGGTTAAGGCAGCCAAAAAGAAAGAGGAAGCTCCCAAAAAAACGGAGCAGATCCTAGAGGCAAGCCCGGTTATTGAAAAAATCGCCGAGAAACCCTCGGTTGCGGAAGTAAAAGTAGCAAAGAAGGTATTGAAGCCGGAAAGAAAGTCGGATAAAGTTCAATATCATGGCGTTGGGGGCAGGAAAACCTCTATTGCGCGCGTATGGCTTACGCTCGGCAGCGGACGGATCACTGTCAACGGCAAAAAGCTCGATGACTATGTTTGCAGGCGGCCGATCCTGATGTTCCAGGCCGTTCAACCGTTCGTTATAACCAATACTTCGAATAGGTATGATGTAAAAGCTAATGTTCACGGTGGTGGAGTGTCCAGTCAGGTGGGGGCTATCAGGAATGCCATTGCAAAGGCACTTCTTGAGGTGAGCCCTGATCTCAGGCCGCCGCTTCGCCGTACGGGAATGCTGACCAGAGATTCAAGGATCAAGGAAAGAAAGAAATACGGACACAAGAGAGCAAGAAAGAGCTTCCAGTTCTCTAAGAGGTAATTTATGGCTCGAGGACCGCATGGAAGAGAAAAAGGCGTACGCTACGAACAGATAAGGCGGGGGGGTATCCCGGATCCCTATATCCCTAGTAAGGGGCATAAGGAGCCTACCGTTTGTCCGGTATGCAAAGTTGTATACCATAAAAAAAGATGGCTTTGGGATGATAAGCTTCTTAAAACGGCCAAAGCTGACAAAGATGTCAGTTATACTAAATGTCCTGCCTGCAGAAAGATCGAGGATAAGTTCGCCTTAGGCAAGGTTTATTTGAGCGGTTCCTTTGTTTTAGAGCATTTCGAAGAGCTTATTAATCTGCTTAAGAGTGAAGAACGCCACGCCATGGAAAAGAACCCTCTGGAACGTCTAATGAAACTGGAAAAGAATGGTGACGGGATCTACGCTGAAACAACTTCTGATGCGCTTGCAATGAGGATCGGGCATGTTCTGCAGCGGGCTTACAAGGGCGATGAGGATTTTAATTTCAGAGCAGGCGACAAGTTCCTAGAGATCAAATGGCATAGAGATTAAAAAACGAAAGGATGATGTAAAATGTCTGCACCTATACCTATAAAAGAATACTTATTGATCCCAGGCCCAACTCAGCTTCCGCCGGAAGTAATTCAGGCAATGGCCTATCCAATGATCAACCATAGGGGGCCGAGGTTCGCAAAGCTTCTTGATAATGTTTTTGCCGGTCTTAAATGGGCATATCAGACAAAAAATGATGTAGTTATAATACCTTCTTCCGGTACGGGAGCGATGGAAGCAGCCGTAGTGAACGTGCTTTCAAAAGGGGATAAGGTCCTTGTGCTTAATATCGGGAACTTTGGAGCAAGGTTCGTAAAGATAGCAAAAGCTTACGGCCTTGATGTTGAAGATATGTTCTTTGAGCGGGGCAAAGCTGCCGATCCTAAGATGGTCGAGGAAAGGCTGAAAAAGGACAAGAATAAGGAAATTAAGGCCGTCCTCTTCCAGCAGAACGAAACCTCAACAGGCGTGATCAATGATGTTAAATCTATAGCAAAAATAGTCAAAGAGCACGGCGCTCTTATTATTGTTGATGCTGTCTCAGGCCTTCTGACAGCGGATCTAAAAGTTGATGAGTGGGGACTTGATGTTGTTGCAGCTGGTGCTCAAAAAGCGTTCATGGTACCTCCGGGCGTAGCTTTCGTCGCGATCTCCAAGAAAGCCTGGGATGCGCACAAAACATCTAATTTACCTAAATTCTACTGGGATTTCTCGATCTTTAAGGATTTTCTGGCGAAGGGGCAAACTCCAACTACACCGCCGATCTCTGTTCTATTTGGCCTTGAAAAGGGTTTGGAGCTTCTGCAGAAAGAAGGACTTGAAAATATATTCGATAGGCACGCCAAGCTGTGTAAAGCTGTATGGGTAGGTGGCAAAGCGTTAGGGCTTAAATTCCTGGCCGATGAGAAGGATGCTTCTAAGGCTGTTACCGCGGTGCGTTCACCGGAAGGTGTTGACGCTGAGCAGGTCAGGAAGATCTGTAGAGAGAAATACGGCGTTATCTTAGCTCCCGGACAAGGCGAGCTCAAAGGAAAGATATTCAGGATCGGGCATATAGGATATGCGGTTGATATGGATGTCCTGATCGCTTTTTCGGCCGTTGAAAGGGCGTTTAAAGAGCTAGGCGCCAAGATCGAGGTAGGCAAAGGTGTTGCAGCGATCCAGAAATATCTAGCTTCTTAAGAAGGGGTGTTTTATGCTGAAAGTCTTAGTAAGTGATAAAGTCGCGGAAAGCGGTCTAAAAAAGCTTAAGGATGCCGGTTTTCAGGTCGACATGAAGACAGGTCTTTCAGAAGATGAGCTTGTTAAGATCATCCCTCAGTATGATGCTCTTGTTGTAAGGTCTCAGACCAAAGTAACTCCTAAGATAATCGAAGCAGGCAAGAATCTTAAAATAATAGCGCGTGCCGGTGTCGGGGTAGACAATGTTGATCTTCCTGCGGCGACCAAGAAAGGCATTATCGTTGTTAACTCCCCCGAAGGGAACACTGTTGCTGCCGCAGAGCATTCTTTTGCTATGCTGCTGGCTATGGTGCGCAATATTCCTCAAGCTCAGGCCTCTTTAAGATCAGGGAAATGGGAAAGATCTAAGTTCACAGGCGTTGAGCTTTATGGTAAGACACTGGGAGTCCTTGGACTTGGTAAGATCGGCAGCCATGTTGCGTCTTATGGCGTTGCATTCGGCATGAAGGTCATAGGGAGCGACCCTTTTGTTTCCAAAGAGTATGCGGATAAACTTGGCGTCGAGCTGAAAGATGTGGATTCTATCCTTAAGGAATCTGATTATATAACCCTTCATCTTCCAAAGAATAAGGATACGATTAATTTGATCAATGCCGAGAAGATCAAGCTAATGAAAGATGGAGTTAGGCTGGTTAACTGCGCGCGCGGCGGCATTGTTAATGAGAAAGATCTAACCGAGGCGTTAAAGTCCAAAAAGATCGCGGCGGCAGCGATAGATGTCTACGATAAGGAGCCTGTCGATCCGAATAATCCTCTTCTTTCACTTGATAACGCTGTCACAGTTCCTCATCTTGGGGCTGCAACAGTAGAGGCGCAGGTAAATGTCGCAGTAGACGTTGTTGAGCAGATAGTTGATGTTTTAAAAGGCGGTACCGCAAGGTCTGCGGTCAATATTCCTTCCATGAAGCCGAAGATCCTGGCAGCAGCAGCCCCTTATATGTCGCTGGCTGAAAAAATGGGAAAGCTTGCAGGGCAGCTTGCAGGTGAAGCAATAAAGGAAGTGAATATCTCTTATGTTGGTGAAGTTGCTGATATAGACACTTCTCCTCTTACGGTTGCGGTTTTAAAGGGGTTGCTTGGGCCGATACTTGAAGGAGGCGTGACTTTTGTTAACGCTCCTATTGTGGTAAAGGAGAGAGGGATAAAGGTTATTGAGAGTAAGATCAAGGAGTCGGAAGATTTTACCAACAAGATATCAGTTTCTGTCGGGCAGGCTAAAACTAAAAGAGTTGTTGAGGGTTCGCTTTTCGGTACTCTGGGCGAGAGAATTGTCGGCATTGACGGCTTCAGTGTTGATGCTATCCCTTCAGGCAACCTTATAATCGCCTCGAACATAGATAAACCGGGGATCATCGGCAATATCGGGACGGTCCTTGGTAAAAATAAGATCAATATTGCAGGTATGGAAGTTGGAAGAAATAAGGTCGGCGAAAAAGCCGTCATGGTCTTGAATATCGATACTCCTATTTCAGATAAAGGTCTGAAAGAGATCGAAAAGATCCCAGGGATACATACCGCTAAGTTGGTCTCCCTGTAAAATCATCTCCTGATAACCCTCCTCATACATTAATAAGATTAATTAGAGAGCTTTATCTCGTGCATTAACTACTAATAAAATGCTTGAAATATAAAAAAGAGGGCGTATAATTTAGTGTAAGAAGAGGGGGCAATGAAAGAAGGGAATCTATAAGTAAAATGGAAAGCTGTAAGTGGTTCGGCACACCTGCTTGTCCGAATAGGGATAAGATGAAGACTATAGGTATAAATGTCGATCCTCTTCAGCAGCGGGAGCAGCTGCCGACCGCCCAGGAATTCGTTGAAGAAATGCGGCGGGATTCGGCATTTTGTGATAATTGCCCTAAATATGCGAGCATAGAGATCTAGTTAAATATTTTGCGCTTGGAGCTTGGCCCTCCTTTATGGCTCTAAGCATGACCCAGATAAGACAGGCATCTGATCCAAGGATGCCTGTTTTTTATTTGAAGCCCCACTTTTTTTCTGTTAGTATTCCTTCATGTTCTGGCTTCAAAAGATAAAGAAAAGATTCCGCTGGGTATTTAGAAGGCCGAAGAGGGTCGGAGTTGCCTTTGGTGGCGGCGGTTCGCGGGGGGCGGCTAATGTAGGCGTCCTGAAAGTCCTTGTGGAGAACAAGGTCCCCATCCATTTTATTGCAGGTACTTCCGCCGGAGCGCTTGTGGGCGCTCTTTTTGCGGGCGGCTTGAATATTTATGACCTGATAGAGGTCGCGAAAAGCATTGATTGGCGTAAAGTTGCCGGATTTAAATTCGATGATGTATTTCCGTTGTCTGAAGCGGGGCTTGAAGATCTGGTTATTAAGCATGTAGGAAATAAGAGGGTGGAGGACCTGCGCATTCCTTTCGCCGCGGTAGCCGCCGACTATAAGAGCGGCAGAAAAGTGGTCTTGAATAAAGGTAAACTGGAGCATGTAGTTCATGCGAGCTCCGCCATCCCGGGCGTGTTCAATCCGGTGGATCTTGACGGCAAACTTTTAATGGACGGCCTTGTCGTCGACAATGTGCCGGCGGATGTGGTGAAAGATATGGGAGCCGATTACGTTATTGCTATTGATGTTGTGCCGAATGTTAAACTTTCAGGCGGGCCAAAGAATATCAGGCAGCATGTTGAAAGGGCAATTGATATTGCTTCCAGGAATCACTGCAAAGAAATATATAGGGATGCCGATATTGTAATACATCCTGTCAAAGAGAACATCTCTCCCTTGGATTTTAGTAAGGCCGAGCAATTGGTTAAGTTCGGGGAGCAGGCGGCCCTCAAGGTCATCGGAAAGATCAAAAAAGACCTTAAGATATCTTAGTCCACTTCTTGAAATTTAGTTTCTTTTAATCCCAGATTTTCCATTTTTGATATTAAGGTTGTCCTGTGGATCTTCAGTTCTTCCGCTGTTCTTGTCTGGTTCCACTTATTTCTATTTAATGCCTTTTTGATAAAGTTCTTCTCGAATTGATCCAGCGATTCATTTAACGTTAATCCTTCCGTAGAAGCGAGGATCTCATCCTGCCTCAGCATTAGATCGCTTGGGATATCGTCTAATTCGATCGTCTTTGTATTGGATAGGGATACTAATCTTTCGATAAGATTTTCGAGCTCCCTTACATTCCCCGGCCAATTGTATTTTTTAAGGGCGGGCAGTGTTTCTTTTGCGAAGCCTCTCACGTCTTTGTTCAACTCTTTATTGTATTTATCAAGGAAGTAATTGATGAATAAAGCTAGGTCCTCCATACGTTCCCTTAGCGGCGGCATCTCAATGGGGATGACATTCAGCCGATAATATAGGTCGGCTCTGAACTTCTTTTCATTTACCGCTTTTTTGATGTTGATATTCGTTGCGGCAACGATCCTCACGTTGATCGGGACCTGTTTTTCGCCGCCCACCTTTGTTATGCTTCCTTCCTCGACGACCCTTAACAGTTTTGCCTGCATTGCGGGTGGCATTTCGCCGATCTCATCCAGGAATATCGTTCCTCCGCTAGCGAGCTCGAACTTGCCGCTGTGGCGCTCCAGCGCACCCGTGAAGGCTCCTCTCTCATACCCGAAAAGTTCGGATTCGAGCAGGTTCTCCGGGATGGCGGCGCAGTTGATCGCTATGAAAGGTTTGTTCCTGCGTTTGCTTTTCTTATGGATGGTGGATGCAACTATCTCCTTTCCTGTGCCTGATTCTCCGGTTATCAATACCGTACTGTCGTTTTGGCTTATCATATCTATTACTTTGAATATGTTCTGTATCCTGGTGTTTTTCCCGATCAGATCTCCGCAGGATTGCTGTTCGATCAGCACCTGCTTCAGGTTCATGTTCTCTTCTTTTAGGGATCGCCGCTCGATCGCTTTTGCCACGGTAGAAAGCAGGGCATCTTTTTCGAAAGGTTTTATTATGTAATCATAAGCGCCGGCTTTAAGCGACTCGACCGCCAGCCTGATCTCTTTTGAGGCGGTTGCCATTATGACCTCTATTGTTGGATCAAAGGCTTTTATTTTTTTGAGCACTTCTATTCCGCTGATCCCGGGCATGATGATATCCAATATAATAGCCTGGTAATTCCCGTCTTTTACCTTTTTAATGCCCTCTTTCCCGTCTGCAGCGGTGTCAATGTTGTATTCTTTTTTGAACACCGCCCTGTACATGGATAGCATGTCTTCTTCGTCATCAATGATAAGGATATCGGGCTTTGTTGTCATGGTTAATTCCTCCTTGTATAGTTGAAATATGCAATTTAACTGCCAAATTAAAAATGGCTTTGCAGCAACAAAAAATGATACCACATCCATGAATATGTTGCAATACTCGACAGTAGGTGTTGAAAAAGGCTACATAGGGTTAGTGAGGGTGAGAACTACCAGTCAATCCAATTCTTGTCGTATTTTATCCATTTCATGTTGGCAACCCTTAGTTTTTTCTTATGGTAATCTTCTTTAAACTCGATTATTCCGTCCATCAGGTATTTTACGTTGTTCATTACCTGTTCGGGGACGGAGCCTTCTTCCAGAACGAAGAGGGTTGTTACGCCGCCGAAGGCTGTTGCCGTTCTTCCGACCTGGGAAAGGAATTTCTGTACTGCGGGGATCTCAAAATTAACAAGCAAAGAAGATATGGAATCGATCACTCTGCGGCCGCCTTCTTTTTTCTGTACGGATTGGCCGATGTCCGCGCCGGCGTCAACAATAAGTCCGGAAAGCTGTTCAAGGTCCAGCACGCCCTGGATCGCGAATTTTTCTCCCTCTCTTGCATGTCCGCTTGACCATGAGTAAGCATCTATGAGCCTGAGAATATTCCTGCCTTCAAGCTGTTTGACGGTGGGGCCAAGTTCTTTTCTTGCCATGTTCGGATCGTCATCCACCACGATATACAGGCATTTTTCTCCTTTTTCTAATCCTCTGGAAAGGAATTTTCGGCAGAATGTGGACTTACCTTTTCCTAGGGGGCTGATCAGCAGAATATTCGATCCTTTCGGCAGACCTCCGGACAGAACTTTATCCAGGTTGGGGATGCCGGAGAGGATCTGCTCATGATGTAATTCATGCTTTACTCCCTTTGCTGCATGAGCTTTAGCGGCGGGCTTCGCGCCGTGTTTTGACAGGAGGGAGCTCACTCTTTCCTTGAGTATTTCAGGTTTAAATGGTTTTGTGAGATAGTCGTCCGCCCCGCCTTCGAAACCTGTTATTTTATTGTATTCATCGCCCAGTGCGGAGAGTATCAGTATTGGCACGTTTGAAAGTACGGGATCGGAACGCAGGGCCTTACAAACCTCGAAGCCTGTCTTTTCCGGCATTTTTACGTCTGTGATCACCAGGTCGGGTTTTTCGGAGAGGGCTTTCTCTATTGCTTCGCTTCCGTTCGCAGCGGTGACAACTTCGTAGCCGGCATCACGGAGCAGTTTTCCTCCAAGTTCGCGTATGTTCTTTTCGTCATCGGCGAGCAGGATTTTTGTCATAATTTAAATACCAACCCTCCTCAAAACTTCGAAGTGGCTTTATTATAGGTTTAAGGAAAGAATTTGGCAACTAATAAAACTAAACCCGCTCACATTGAGATGTAATAATTTTTGTGTTAAATTACCCTCATGCCTTTATATAAAGCTGAGGCTATCAATCTGAGGGCGATCAATCTGGGCGAAGCGGATAAATTAGTAACGCTCTTCTCTCGCGGATATGGTAAAATCAGGGCCGTCGCCAAAGGGGCAAGGCGGACAAAATCCAAGTTCGGCGGCAGGCTTGAGATCTTTACATATAATAGCCTGCTTCTGGCATCCGGAAAGAACCTGGATATTGTCAGTCAATGCGAGACCATTGAGAGTTTTTACAGGATAAGAGAGGGCGCAGACAGGCTTAAGACAGGCGCTTATTTCTTGAAACTAGTAGACCTGACAACAGAGGTCGGCCAGAGGAATGACGAGCTGTTCGATCTGTTGTTGAATTCATTGTTCTTGCTTCAAAAGGCCGAAGACCTTAACCAGTTGGCAAGGAGTTTTGAAGTAAAGCTGACCAATGTAGAAGGGTTTTTCCCGAACCTTGAAAAGCTGCATTGCAGTAAGCAGATCAAAGACGCCATTAACCAGTTGGATAATGGGAATTTTGAGACTCGAATAGAGCGGGGCATATTGAAAAATATTGAGAATATGTTCAAGTTGTGGATAAGCGATCACATAGGAAGAGACCTGAATAAGCTTAACATAATGGAGAGTTTTTAGTATGGCAGAGGCAAGAGCAAGATTTTCGGCAGTGCTTTCAAATTCAGGATTTCTACTGCTCTGGATGGGGCAGCTCCTGTCGCAGCTTGCCGACAGGATATTTGTTTATATCCTGATGATAGTCGCGTATTCTCTGACCCATACTAATCTTGGTGTCGCTATCCCAATGCTTGCTTTTGGGATCCCTTCCGTTCTTTTTGGTTCCGTTGCCGGTGTTTTTGCGGACAGGCTTGACCGAAAAGGCATAATGGTCGTCTCAGGTATCTTGAGGGGCAGCCTGGTGCTTCTGATAATACCGCTTGTCAGCAAATCTCTTCCGTTGATATTCGTCATTACATTCCTTATATATACGGTTGCGCAGTTCTTTGCTCCCGCAGAGACATCCTCTATACCGGAACTGGTCGAGAAAAAGAACCTGATCGTTGCTAATTCCCTGTTCATGATCACATGGATGGGTGCTTCTGTCATGGGGATAGGGCTTGGTGCGCCGCTGGTGCATTATCTTCAAAAAGAGGGAACATTTGTCCTGTCCGCGGTCTTCTATTTTGTTTCTGCGGCACTGATCTTATTGATACCGTTAGGCGCCCGGAAGGTGCTTTCAGAAACACAGGCAACCAGGTCGATCCTTGGCGATCTGCTCCGAGGATTTAAATATATATCAAAGAACGTGATAGTTCTTTACGCATTATTGAAATTGTTCATTTCCACTTCTGCTCTGGCCGTAGTGAGCCTTTTGGCGATATCCTATGCGAAGGATGTGTTGATGATCGGCGCCGAGAATTTCGGGTATTTGATCATTGCCGTGGGACTTGGAATGTTCGTTGGGTTGGCTTTTCTTGGGAGATTGAGCCATTACTTTAAAAAAGGGACCATAGTTATTTTCAGCCTGGTTTCCTCCGGCGTATTCTTATGCATGCTTTCTCTGATCAGTGACATAAGGTGGGCGCTCCTTTTGATATTCATGCTGGGTGTTGGGAACATATTGGTCAATTCCACGATCCAGACGGTCCTTCAGGCAAAAGTTCCCAGTTGGATGAGGGGAAGGGTCTTTGGTGTGCAGAACATGCTTATAAATTCCGCCTTTACTTTTCCGCTCATAGTATTCGGAATTATCGCTGACTTTTGGGGCGTCAATTTTACCCTGCAGTTATTGGGAGCAATGGTCGTGCTTTCCGGATTTCTGGGCGTCTTCAGCAAGAAATTTAGGGGAGTGGATGTTGGATGATCCCATGGAACCCCTTTGTCTGCAACTATTATGTGACCCTCCGCTGCAATGATACGTGTGAATTCTGCGAGATATGGCAAAGAGAAGAGTTTAAGACACTGGAAGAAGCCCCGCTGGAAAATATAATACGGAACCTGGAAGACCTGAAGAAAATGGGTGTCCGATATGTTGATGTTACAGGCGGCGAGCCATTGCTTCGAGCGGACACACCTCTGATACTTAAGGCTTCAAAAGAGCGTGGGTTTTTTACTGTCCTGACCACCAATGGCATTTTATTCAAGGACAGGGCTTTTGAGGTTTCTCCATTTGTGGATATGCTTCTTTTTTCCCTGGATTCTCCTATAGAGGAAGAACATGACCGCATCAGAGGAGTATCCTGTTACAGCCAGGTCATTGAAGGGCTAAAAATAGCAAAGAAACTCGTGAACAATGTCGCTATCAATTTTACCGTGACCAGGGATTCAGTTCTATATCTGCCCGAGATGGTCGATCTGTCAGAAAAACTTGGCGTTTTCCTCTGGATCAATCCTGTTTTCAGGTACGGAGGTGCAGAGGGGTTTCAAAAAGAATCGGTTGATTATATCGCAAGATACAGGAAGAAAAAAAACGTTGCTTTTAATCTTGCCGGCTTGGATTTGATACTGCAGGGAGGGAATAATGTCGGCAGGCCTGCTTGCAGAGCCGCCTCCTCCGTGGTGACCATACTGCCCGATGACAGACTTGTCCTCCCGTGCTTTTATAAACAGGATTTTTCTGCTAAAATAGACGGAAAGTTAAGGGATCTGTATAGATCAAGCAGAGCGTCTTACAGGAAAAGGCAGGGGAGATTTGAGGAGTGCCGGGGGTGTCTGGCGTGGCCTTACATGAACCCTTCATTTTTGCACGGGTTTGATAAGAAATTCTTTTTGGGGCTTTATTCACTCGGTTCGTTGTTGTGGAAAGAAAGTAAATTTTGAAAGGAGAGAACTAAATGAAGATATTGATGATGTCCCCGTTTTATTATCCCCACACTGGAGGAACAGAAAAATATGTCCGCGACCTGTCCATAGCACTTGTTGAGAAAGGGCATGATGTAACGATCATGTGTGCCAACCTTCCGTTCTCAAAGAGAGGTAAGAAGGAAGAGGTTAAAGATGGCGTCAAGATAGTACGGTTCCCGGCGTTTGAGTTGTTGTATTTGCCGATCGCTTTCGGTTTTAAGAGAAAAATGACAAAGGATTTCGATATCATACATGTTCACTGCCCTCCCTATGGTTTTGTCAGGGAAATGGCTGGCAAGGTTCCTCAGCCCGTGGTGGCCACTTTCCATTGCGACATAACTTTAACCGGAAAATTCTTCGGCATACCTGTTCCCAGAGTTGTTACATGGTTGTTGGATACTTTTGGTAAATTTTACGCTACCAGACATCTTCCAAAAGTGGATGAGATCATCACCACGACAGAATCATATGCCGCCGGATCACCCGTTATGAAAGATTTCCCAAGGAATCCCATACCCATCGGGATCCATTACGATAAGATCGACAAGGTTATAGCAGAAGAGGGGATCGATGTAGTGAAAAAGAAAGCGGGCCAGATACTGTTCCTGGGCCGGCTTGCCGCCAATAAGGGCGTTAATTTCCTTATTAAAGCTATGCCCAAGATCCTTGAGAAGCATCCGGAAGCAAAACTTGTGATCACGGGAGAAGGGGAAGAAAAAAAGTCATTGGTAAGCCTGATAAAGAAACTGGGTATAGAAAGTTATGTTACTTTTTACGGCATAATAGATTTCAAGACCCTTGTGAGACTTTATGCCGAGTCGAATATGTTCGTTCTCCCTTCAATAAATTCCCTGGAAGCTTTCGGCATTGTCCAGCTTGAAGCCATGGCCTGTTCCACTCCGGTAGTCGCCTCTGATATACGCGGGGTGAACAGTGTTGCGGGTAAGGGCGGCTTGATAGCACCAAAAGAGGATCCCTCTGCGCTGGCAGATGCGATCATAACAATACTTGATAACCCTCAAAAAGCCAGGGAAATGGGCATTGAAGGACGAAAGCTTGTCGAGACAAAGTATGTCTGGCCTTTGATCGTAAAGCAGGTGGAAGCAGTTTATAAGAAAGCCATGGATAAAAAGAAAGGGAAATAGTGAGTGTTCTGGTTACAGGCGGTGCTGGGTTTATCGGGTCAGTAACCTCACGTGAACTTCTGAAGCAAGGCTACGATGTTGTTATCCTAGACAACTTGTCTTACGGCCATAAACAAACACTGCCTAAAAAATCTAAATTCATAGAGGCCGATCTTCTGGATAAAGCATCTGTACTTTCGATACTTAAAAAGGAAAAGATCGATGCTGTTATCCACTTTGCTGGTTTCACATCAGTTGGGGAGTCGGTCAGGGAACCTTTGAAATATTTTACTAATAATGTGCTAAGCGGAATAAATCTCCTGGATTCAATGATAGAAGTCGGCGCCGATAAGATGATATTTTCTTCTTCGGCTGCCGTATATGGAGATCCAAAGAGGATCCCTATAAAGGAAGAGGATGAATTGAATCCGGAAAGCCCTTATGGTGAGAGCAAACGTTTATTTGAAGGATTTTTGGGGTGGTATGACATGGCTCATGGGATACGCTCTGTGAGCCTGCGTTATTTTAATGCCGCGGGAGCGGATCTGGAGAATGGCCTGGGAGAAGACCATGACCCGGAGACCCATTTGATACCGCTTATTCTTCAAACGGCCTCAGGTAAGCGAAAGCAGATCGATATTTACGGCACGGATTATGATACGCCGGATGGAACATGTGTCAGAGATTATGTTCATGTTAAGGATCTTGCAGCTGCTCATATTCTGGCTTTAAAGAGGCTGGAAAATGGGGGGGCATCTTCCCAATATAATCTGGGTTCATCAAAGGGTCATTCTGTTCGAGAGGTCATTGATATGTGCAAAAAAGTCACAGGGAAAAATATCAAGGCTGTTGAAGCTCCAAGGAGACCGGGAGATCCTCCTAAACTTGTGGCAAGCAGTGATAAGGTCCAGAAAGAGCTGAGCTTTAAGTTCAAGCACAGCGATATCAAAAATATCATTGAAACTGCGTGGGAATGGCATTCCAAACATCCAAAAGGCTATCAGGCGTAATGAAAAAAAAGATCTTGTACTTATTCTCGGACACGGGAGGGGGGCATCGCGCTGCAGCGAACGCCCTTATAGCCGCGGTAAAAAAACTCCGCGGAGATGAAGTTGACCAGCAAATGGTGGATGTTTTTGTGTCGGGCGGAGGACTTAATGCTTTTCTTGCCAAGTCTTATGCTCCCATGATCAAATATGCCTCTTTTTTATGGAAGATACTTTGGTACGGAACGAATAATAAGTTGATGCTCAAGCTTTTAGAGAATGTCTCCGCTCCTTTCACAATGAAAAAACTTGTAAAGTTATTCAAGAGCGAATCACCCGATGTTATTGTTTCCGTGCATCCTTTGTTGAACCATCTGTCGCTCGAAGCAATTAAAAAGACAGGCAGAAAGACCCCGTTCATTACTGTAGGGATGGACCCCGTGGACCTTCATCTTGCCTGGGTGCATAAGGATGCGGACGCAATAGCGGTGGCAACAGATGAAGCAAAAGAAATATGTCTTAGGGAAGGGGTGCCTTCGGATAAAGTGAAGGTCCTTGGGCTTCCTGTAAAGCCCGGATTTTCAGAGAAAGGCGATAAGATAGAGATCAGGAAAAAAATAGGGTTGGATAAGGACCTTTTTACGGTGCTTATTATGGGTGGGGGAGAAGGGGCCGGTAATATCTTTGATCTTGCGGATAAACTGGACAGGTCCGATATTTCAATGCAGTTGATCGTGATCTGCGGACGTAATAAGGATCTGGAAGCGAAGCTTAATGCCCGAAGGTTCCGGTTCCCTGTCAAGATATTCGGATTTACGGAAGAAGTTCCCATGGTAATGAATGCCAGCGACCTGGTCGTCACAAAAGGCGGGCCGGGAGCTGTGTTCGAGGCTATTGCTCAGGAGCTTCCAATGATCGTGACCAACTGGCTGCCGGGCCAGGAAGAAGGCAACATAAGATATGTTAAGGAACATAAGATAGGGATAATTGAGAAGGATTCTGGTAAAATAAGCGAAGCGATAAAACAGGTCGTAGCCGGCGGCAGGTATGCCGCGATGAAGGAAAATATAATAAAAATTAAAAGGCCTGATTCTGTTTTTGATATCGCCAATTTGATCCTGAGTTATATTTGATCATGAAAAAACTCATTTTTATAATATTAATATTACTATTTGCCGGATCATATTCGTTCGCGGATGATATGGCATATTCGGATATGAGGACACGGTCAGACAGGATCATCCACGGAAGGGACCTCTCGGAACTCTGGTCCGTTACTCCCAAGGAAGTAATAGAAGTGGATGTGGAAATAGAGGAACCGGAGCAGCCGGAAATAGATGTTTCTGATATACGGAAAGAGATCCAGTGGCTTCGGGATGAGCTGAATGATCTCCGCAAGGAAAAAGTAAAAGGTGAGCAGGATTATAAGTTCGGCGGCAGCTTTGAGATGAGATCGAGGTTCGGCAATGTGGTTTCCTATAATTCCTCTCCCAGGGGGACCATTGGGCCTGAAGGTAATTACAGGCTGATATTCACATACTTCAGAGAGTTTGGTGAAAATGCCGATTTCGTTATGAAGCTGGATACAATGGACGGCGGATTTGATTCGCTTACTCTGAGAGATATGGTTACAAGGCAGATAGATCTAGAAGGGAATCTTTTGGCGGACCTCGGCCTTGATGAACCTGTCCGCATAAAGGCCAGTTTTGGTCCTGGTGATATTGTTCACCGGGATACCGGCGGCATTGTTCCAAGTGAAGATTATAGAGTATATAGAAGGGCTTTTCCTTCATTCGTGTTCGGCACCGAACTTGGGGGCTTTGATGTGTCCGCTTCATATATTGCCCGATCTATTAAGCCTAGCGGGGAGATCGGCACCACGGAAGTTGGCGTTGAAGTTCGCAGGGGGCTGGGTGATTTCAATGTTGTGGGTGAAACTGAATACTTCTTGAAGCCCCGGGTGTTCCTGGTCGACATTCTTGATCCACCTTCTTCCAGTTATGATACTTTTTTTGGATTGGGATTCAGGTTCAAGCAGTCTGAAAATATGTACGAAGAGATATTTTTTGACTCAGGCTCTTCCCCGATGAATGCTTATTATTTCAGCGGGAAGATGGTCATAGAAAAGATGAATACAGGTAAGACGGATCTTTTGATCGATATCCATAATGCCGGAAGCTCATACAGGAAGCCTTTTATCAGCGGCGTGTTCATGCCGCTTAATATTTTTGATAAATATGTTCTGAACGACTCGATCGATATCGGGGTGGGTATAACGCACAGGATATCGAACAGATTCAGCCTGGCCTTCCGGTCCGACCTGGTGCTTAAGGGCAATTGGCAGAGCGACAGTACCACGGCGGGAACCTCATTTACTAACGAGATCGGTTTCAGCAATTTTCTTATGAAAGATCTGATGCTTGCCGGAAGCTATCGCGTCTATAACGTGCCAAGCGGAACGGGACAATTTGGCAGTTCGGTGCCTAAAGTGTCGGATCTTTTCAGTTTCTCTTTGATATATTTGTTCTAAAGGAAAAGCATCATGAATATTTCAATATTACTTATTGTTGCAGTAGCGGTTTTTGCCGTTGCCTACCGCTTCTACGGCAGATATCTTGCCAAAGTATTCGGAGAAAACAATGAAAGAAAAACCCCGGCGCATGAGATCAACGACGGAGTGGATTTTGTCCCTACCAAAAAAGGGGTTCTCTTTGCGCATCATTTTTCCTCGATAGCAGGCGCCGGTCCGATCATTGGGCCCACAATAGCGATGCTCTTTGGGTATATCCCTGTTTGGCTTTGGATCATCATAGGGACCGTTTTCTTTGGGGCGGTGCATGATTACGCGGCTCTTTTTGTTTCGGCGAGAGAAAATGGTAAATCTATCGCGGAAGTTGCCGGCAAAACATTTGGTAAGGCTGGTTTTCTGCTTTTTATAACGTTCACGATCATCATGGTGGTCATGGTGACCGCAGCTTTTCTAGGGCTTACAGTAAAGGCTTTAACTTCCCTTGCTCCTCTCTCATTGTTCGGCCTTTCTGTTGATCAGGAAATATTGAAAACAACAACGGTTGACGGCGTAGTGATGGGTAAGATAGGGGGCATCGCCTCTACTTCGGTCATTATTATGACCTTGATCGCCCCACTCATCGGATATCTTATATACAAGAAAAAATTAAACGTTCTGTTTATGTCGGCAGTCGCTGTGGTCGTTGCGGTGATCGCTATTTTAGTGGGGTTTCTATTCCCGGTCACCTTTCCGCCGCTTATTTGGATGATATTGATCTCCGTTTATACTTTTATAGCAGCCGGGATACCGATCTGGATAATCCTTCAGCCGCGGGATTTTATTAATGTGCATATTCTGTATTCCGGGATCTTATTTTTATTTTTCGGTATCGTAGTTGCGGCGTTTAAAGGCGCTGTCATCAACTTTCCTGCATTTAATGTCGCACAGGCCAGCGCTCATCCGGCACTGGGCTTTATATGGCCGGTGCTTTTCATTACGGTTGCCTGCGGTGCGATCTCCGGTTTTCACGCCCTGGTTGCCGGCGGAACAACCTCCAAGCAGATAAGCAATGAATCGCATATCATGACTGTAGGATTTTTCGGGATGCTTTTGGAATCGGTCCTTGCCGTGTGTGTTGTGATAACGATCGCTTACGGGCTTAGTTATGGTGAGTATGTAAATATGGTCTTTCCGAACACGCTGCAGGGAAGCAATCCTATCCTTGCCTTTGCGGTGGCTACAGGCACACTTCTTAAGTTCAGCTTTGGGCTTCCCGTATTAGTAGGGACCATTTTTGGGATACTTTTGGTTGAAGGATTTGTAATAACTACGCTGGATACCTCTGTCAGGCTGAACAGATATCTTCTGGAAGAGCTTTGGCCTTTCATTTTCAAGAAAGTTCCGAAAATACTTGATTCATACTTTTTTAATTCGGGGATATGCGTGCTGGCGATGTTTTTTTTAGCGTACACAAATGCGTACATCACGATCTGGCCGATATTCGGTACCGGGAACCAGCTTCTAGCGGCGCTGACGCTATTTGTGGTCGCGGCATGGCTTATTAACCGCGGTTCCAAAGCCGTTTTTGTCCTGGTTCCTGCGTTCTTTATGCTCATTACGACCATGGCGTCGCTGTTCATGCTGCTTTTCAGCAAGCATATTCCCACGCTTAATATTACTTTGATCATCGTTGATACCGTGCTTCTTATGTTGTCCATTGCCATGGCGGCTAAGGCGATATCCATTATATCTGGGTACCGTGTAGCGTTCCAAGACGGTAAATTCAAGCTTTTAAGAGAGCATGAGGAAGACCTTGTGGCAGATAAGCTCCACCTGGGGTAGGCAGTGAACCTGATCACAGAAAATTGGTTCATCGTTTACAAAAATTAACTTGGGTGATATACTCACTCAAGGTTTTAGGAGGCGGTTAGTTTGAATATGTGTAAAAAACTTATATTTTTCCTGGTATTTCTTCTAATTTTTGGGGTGGCATCCTTTGCGGAGGATGCTGATTTTAGCGATGTTCCGTCCCGGCACTGGGCGAAAGATGCGGTGGATGATCTTATCAATCTGGGTATAACCCAAGGGTATCCGGACGGCACTTTCAGAGGATCGAACAATATATCCCGCTATGAAACCGCCACATTCCTGGCAAAACTTTCGGAAAACGTCGCGGGCCCGACGGAAGATATCGATTTCGCTATCGAAAAGCTTAAGAGGGATCTGAGGATAGAGATAAGGGCTCTTCGAGCCGAGATCGCGCAGCTCAAAAAGAAACCTGAGGGTGAAGAAGATCGCCCAATTTCCGGAAGCTATAGAACAAGGATAATGTTCGGGAACCTGATTACCGGATCCACTGCTACGCCGGGAGCCACTGCTCCCGTTGGACCAAAGGTGAATTACAGGCTTAAGACATCCTTTTCGAAAAATTTAGGTAAAGGGGCCAGTATAAAGGTCAATGTGGATACTATGGATGCGGGGTTTGACGGCGGGCAGAGCGATCTTGCCACCAGGATGCTTGATGTTGAAGGGAAAATGAAGATAAATCTCGGGTTAGATGAACCTGTAGATGTGAAGGTTACCGCCGGACCGGGTACCGTTGTTCACACAGAAGAGGCGGACGCAAGCGGTGAGTACATTGCCAGGTCCGAAAACAACGTGGTGTATGAGAGGCCGTATAGCGGGATTTCTTTTGCCACCAGGTTCGGTGGTTTAAATACCAGCCTTGGCTATTTCGCCCGAAAATTATCTACCAGCGGGGAGATAGATGTTAATCAAATTAAGCTTGGCGGAAGCTGGTATATTCCGCGGCTTTTCTTTGCGGATGAAGTGAATATTTCCGGAACTATTGATTATTTGACCAATACGCCGCAGGCCAGCCCTCCCGGACCTAGCGACACAAAGATCACGCTAAAGACGGAAGCAATGGGCGGCAAAAAGGTTAAATATGATTTTGTGCTGGGTTTTGGACAGGGGACCGATTCTCTTATGGGCGGGTTCGGTATAGGTCTTGAAGATGTTTGGAATAGCGGCACCATCATAAGGTTTTCATATAAGTCAGTTGGAACCAATTATCTGTATCAGCCTGATGTTCTTGATGAGTATCTATTCGCTGGGGTGGACAATTTTAACCGTCTTCTCGTGACCAGCAGCGGCGAGGGTGTTGTGGACTTAGGATTGGAGGTCATACAGGTCCTAACAGAATCTATTAATCTGGTCAGCAGAACGGATATGAGGTTGGCTTCTGATAATTCATATGGGGAAGCTGTTCCTCAGGCTGCGTTTACCACTGAAATTGGGTTGATCTATGATATTGCTCCCAATACCATACTGGAAGGGTTGTACCGCTTAGAGACCGTTCCTAGTGCGGCGGATAAATCGACCGATCTGCTCCAGATGGTCCTGTCTTTCGCCTTTTAAAGCATATGATATAATCTGCAAGGAGTAAAAGGCCCTTTTTATTTTGGGCCTTTTTGTTTATGTTCAGCGATTTCAAGCTGCAGTTAAAGACAAAGATGATCGGCAAGAAGATATTATTTGCCGAAGAAGTTGATTCGACCAATGATGAGGCAAGGAAGCTTGCGCTTGTTGACCCTTCAGAGGGAACAGTTGTGATAGCCGGTTCTCAGCGTAAGGGTAAGGGGAGGTTGGGGCGGTCTTGGTCTTCTCCAAAAGGTAAAGGGTTGTATATGTCTTTTATCATTAGGCCGTATGTTAATTTTTCCAAGCTCCCACTGATCACATATTTTGCATGTATTGCAGTTGTCAGGAGCATAATAGGCCTGACAAAGCTGGAAGCAAAAATAAAATGGCCGAACGATATCATGGTTTCGGGAAGAAAAGTAAGCGGAATATTGACGGAAACGGTTGAGAGCCGTAAATTCGGCAAAGCTGTTATTGTTGGGATCGGGATCAATGTGAATAGCCGCATCGCCTCTTTCCCGGCGTCCATTAAGGGGAAGGCTACTTCGCTTAAGTTCGAACTTGGGACCGCTGTTGACATAAAAAAGATGGCGAAACTTCTTATTGAGGAGTTTGACGGGCTTTATCGAAGCTTCCTTAATAAGCATTTTAGCGATATTATAGAGGAATGGGAAGTTAATTCCCGGACCATGGGCGAATGGGTTACAGTTAAGGTAGGGAAGAAGAGTGTCGAAGGCCTTGCGGAAAGCATAGGGCCTTCCGGCGAGTTGAACATAAGGACACCAAGTGGTAAAATCAAAAAAGTTTATTCAGGAGACGTTGTTTCTGTAACAGAGGGACTCCTCAGGAGGAGAGAATTAAAATGAGCGTAAGAGGGATCAGGGGAGCGATAAGCGTTAAGAAGAACGACAAAGATGACATTGTGGCTGCCACGATGTCCCTTCTTGAGAAGATGCTTTCGGAGAACAGTATTAAAGTGGAAGATATCGCAACGGCAATGTTCTCTGTGACCAAGGATCTTAATGCTGAATTCCCGGCTGTTGCCGCGCGGCGTTTAGGCTGGCTGTATATACCTCTCATGTGCACTTATGAAATTGATGTTCCGGGCAGCCTAAAAAAATGCATTAGGATATTGCTTTTGGCAAATACAGATAAAAAGCAAAAACATATCAAACATATATACCTGGGGGAAGCTAAAAAACTCCGCCCGGACCTGGAATCAAAGGAAAAGGGCCTGTATTATCAAAGTTAATTATTTGATCTAGTCAGAATTAAGGGGGGATCTTTTTATGATGATCGTTATGAAATCTGATGCTACCGATGAGCAGATAAGCCATGTCACGGAGGTGCTCAAGAAAAAGGGTTTTGGAGTGCATCTTTCCAGGGGGACGGAGCGCACTGTAATAGGAGCTATCGGTGATAAAAGATCCGTTGATATCGAGAACCTTCTTGTTCTTCCTGGTGTCGCGGATATTGTGCCTATCAGGAAACCATTCAAGCTTGTTTCAAGAGAGTTCAAAAAAGAAGATACTGTCGTTGATATAGGTAACGGCATAAAAATAGGCGGGGAGCAGCCCGTATGTATTATCGCTGGTCCCTGTTCGGTGGAATCAAAAGAGCAGATAATGCAGACCGCTGAGGCCGTAAAGAAAGCCGGCGCCAAAGCACTTCGAGGGGGCGCTTTCAAGCCAAGGACATCACCTTATTCGTTCCAGGGGCTTGGTGAAGAAGGATTAAAATATATGGCGGAGGCAGGGAAGAAAACCGGGCTTCCTATAGTTACAGAGGTCATGGATACCCGTGATGTTGATCTGATAAAAAAATATGCCGATGTTATGCAGGTCGGGGCCCGCAACATGCAGAATTTCAACCTGTTAAAGGAAGTCGGCAAGTCCAAAAAACCGATCTTGCTTAAAAGGGGCGCAGGGTCCACAGTTGAGGATCTGCTTATGGCAGCAGAATATGTGATCTCTGAAGGGAACAAGAATATCATCTTATGTGAGCGCGGGATCAGGACGCTTGAGACCTATACACGGAACACTTTAGATCTTAATGCTGTTCCGGTTATTAAGAAACTGAGCCATCTTCCCGTAGTTGTTGATCCAAGCCATGGAATAGGCATCTGGGACCTTGTTCCCGCGATGTCGAAAGCATCTATTGCAGCCGGTGCGGACGGTCTTATGATCGAGGTCCATCCTAAACCGGAAGATGCGCTTTCTGATGGTGCGCAGTCGCTTAAGCCGGATAATTTTGAAGCTCTCATGAAGGACTTGAAAGCTGTTGCCTTGGCTGTTGGAAGAAAGATCTAATCGCGCTTAATAAAACTTCCCAGTCTTTCAGCGGTGATCCTGTCGATCTCCACTTTCATGTCGCAGTAATTCCCTTCGTATTCCCTGGATAGAACGTTCCCGTGGTCATAAAGATGGGATATCAGGCTGCCTTTTGACTGTGGGATCCTGAAAACTTCAGTGACCATATTCTCTTTAAGATATTTGACCGTCGATTCGAGCAGCTTATCCACATTTTCCTTTTTGAGCGCCGACATTTCAACGGCGGGAGCATATTTCTTGATCAGTTTCCTCGGCAGTTTTTTCTTCAGCCCGTCGATCTTGTTGAATATCGTGATGATGGGCTTTGATATCGCTTTCAGGTCTTCCAGTATGTTGTAAACAGCGCTTATATGATCTTCAAGGTCTGGGCTTGTGGAATCGACCACATGGAGCAGGATATCCGCCTCTGTTATCTCTTCCAGGGTTGCTTTGAACGATTCTACGAGCCCGTGCGGCAATTTTTGAATGAAACCGACCGTATCTGTCAGCAGGAGTTCCCACCCGTTCGGAAGTTTAACTTTTCTTGTTGTTGGATCAAGAGTAGCGAACAATTTATCCTGCACGAGAACGCCTGCTTCGGTCAGAATATTAAGCAGTGTTGATTTGCCGGCGTTTGTATATCCTACTATCGCTGCCACAGGTATCAATGATGCTTTTCTTGCCTGTCGCCTTGTGGACCTGTGCGCGCGTATACTTTCCAGTTCCTTTTTAAGCTGGGATATCGTCTTTCTTATGCGGCGCCTGTCCATCTCAAGCTTTGTTTCACCTGGGCCTCTTGTCCCGATACCGCCGCCGAGACGAGACAGTTCAATTCCCTTTCCTGTAAGATGTGTCAATGTGTAGTCTAACTGCGCAAGCTCAACCTGCAGTTTTCCTTCGCGGCTGTTGGCATGCTGGGCGAAAATGTCTAAGATCAGACCCGTCCTGTCGATAACTTTAACTCCCAACTCACTTTGGAGGTTCCTTGTTTCGGAGGGCTTCAGCTCATTATCGAAAATGACCAGGTTCGCGTCTTCTTTTGCGACCAGAGCATGCAGCTCCTTAAGCTTTCCTTCGCCGATATAGGTCCTTTGATCCGGCTTGTCGCGGTTCTGTGTGATCGAGCCGACCACTTTGGCTCCGGCGGTATGGGCAAGTGAGGCGAGTTCATCGAGGGATTTCTTTTCTCCATTAATTATGACTTCTACAAGGATCGCTTTTTCTTGCTTCATTCT
>JBHPDX010000012.1:0-30920 GCA_042577445.1 Candidatus Margulisiibacteriota bacterium
GTCGGCAACGGTCTTTTCGAACGGATACAGGTTGACCACGACCATATCAATAAGATTGATCTTGTGTTTTTTGACAGTGTTCATGTGCTTTTTGCTGGAACGAAGCGCCAGAAGCCCGCCGTGTATCTTCGGGTGGAGCGTTTTGACCCTTCCGTCAAGCATTTCAGGGAACCCTGTGAACTTGCTGATGTCGATAGCTTTGATCTTTGCCTTCTTGAGGGCCTTTGCAGTTCCGCCCGTGGAAATTATCTCTACGCCCATTTCTGCAAGTTCTTTTGCGAACTCAACAATGCCTGTTTTGTCTGAAACCGAAATTAATGCTCGTTTAATTTTTGGCAATTATTATCCTTCTCCCTTTCATTTTCAATTTCCCCTCGGCATAAAGCTTGACGGCCTGGGGATAGAGTTTATGTTCCTGCTCCAGGATCCTAGCGGCCAGCGTTTCCTCGGTGTCATCATCGAGCACCGGAACAACTGCCTGGAGTATTATCGGGCCCGTGTCGCAGCCTTCATCAACAAAGTGCACCGTTGCACCCGAGAATTTGACACCATATTCCAAAGCTTTTTCCTGAACATGCAGACCCGTAAATGCGGGGAGCAGAGCCGGATGTATGTTCATTATGCGGCCTTTATACTCTTCGATGAATTCTGGAGAAAGGAGCTTCATATAGCCTGCCAGACATATCAAATTGACCGTTTCATCCTTCAGTGTTTTGATGACCTGTTCCTCATATTTCCCCTTATTTTCGAACTGCTTGCTGTCAACGACAGCTGTTCTTATTCCGTGCTTCTCCGCACGCTCCAGCGCAAGGACGCCCGGCACATTACTGATCACCACGGCGATCTCCGCCGGGATATCTCCGCCTTCGATTGAATCTATTATGGCCTGAAGGTTCGACCCCCTGCCGGAAACAAGTACGCCTATTCTGAGTTTTTCGTTCTTCTTTTTCCTCAAATTATCTCCACCTCACGCTTGCCTTTTATGATCTCACCGATCTGTATAGGCTTTTCGCCCAGACCAGCCAGTTTTTTCATAACATTAGCGGAATCCTTTTTAGAGACCACGACCGCCATGCCGATCCCCATATTGAAAGTTTTGAACATCTCATCGTCATTTATGCTTCCATAGCCTTTTATCAGCTTAAATATCAGCTGCGGCTCCCATCTTGACCGGTATATTACGGCTCCAACGCCTTTAGGAAGTACCCTTCCGATGTTTTCAGGAAGTCCTCCTCCGGTAATATGGGCGATCCCCTTGACCTTGAATTTATCGATCAAGGATAATATGGAATTGGCATATATCCTTGTCGGCTTTAACATCTCGCTCCCAAGCGTCCCATCGATCCCCCTCACATGGCTTGAAACCTTGAGCCCTGCAATTTCTAAAAGGACCTTTCTGGCCAGCGCATACCCGTTGCTATGAATACCGCTGGACGCAAGACCTATGATCACATCTCCTGCTTTGATCTGCCTGCCGTCAATTATCTTACTTCTGTCAACTATGCCGACCGCAAAACCCGCGAGATCATACTCGCCTTTCTGATAAAGGTCAGGCATTTCGGCCGTTTCCCCGCCCAGCAGTACGCATCCTGACTGCTTGCACCCTTTTACAATGCCGGAAACCACAGAAGCGATCATATTCGGCTCACATTTATTGCAGGCGATATAATCAAGCATAAAAAGCGGCTTAGCTCCCATGGCTACAATGTCATCAACATTCATGGCAACAAGGTCCAGACCGATGGTGTCATGCTTTTTCATCTTGAAAGCCAGCTTTATCTTTGAACCGACCCCGTCAGCACCGGAAACAAGGACAGGGCTTTTATACTTCCTTTTATTTATCCCGAATCCTCCGCCAAAATGCCCTATCTGCGACAGCACGCTCTTGCCAAAGGTAGTTTTTACCAGTTGCTTTATCCTTGAAACGGCCTTGTAGCCGGCTTCTATATCAACTCCGGCCTGCTTATAGGTTATTTTTTTCTTCTTCCTCAATTTAAGTCTCCTTATCTGGCGCTTTCAGGCGTCGCCGTGCCGTAATAAACATCCCCGCCGCGGAGCACCACAAAGAACCTGCAGTCATTATTGGTGCAGGCCCATGCTTTATACCTTATCGCGACCGAATTATTAGAAAAATCGGAAAGAGGTATTAGTTCCCCTTTCCCGCATTTCTGACACTTTGGATATCCGTTTTCCACTGCCACTTACCTCACCTCCCGCTTAATTTAGGTTAAATATTTATCCGTCCAGCAGGACAGGCAAATATTCTTTCTTGAAATACCGAGCGCCTTTTCCATGTCTTCAATAGTATTATACCCCAGGCTGTCCACTCCTATATATTTTCTAACCTCTTCAACGGATTTTTGGTGAGCGGCCAGTTCCTTTTTAGTCCTTGTCGACTTGCCGTACATACAAGGAGCTTTAAGCGGAGGGCATGCTATCCGAACATGGATCTCCTTTGCACCCGCCTCCCGCAACTTGACCACAAGATCGTTCTTCATCTGCGTTCCCCGGACGATCGAATCGTCGCAAAGGACTATTCTCTTACCTTTAACATTTGAGTGAACAGTAAGCAGCTTAACTTTTGCTTCACGGTCACGTTCCTCCTGCGTCGCTTTTGTATAGCTTCTGCTTGCATATCCGTATCTTACAAACACAGGATCATAAGGTATCCCCGATTCAAGAGCGTATCCCAAAGCATGTCCTATACCGGAATTAGGAACGCCTGCAACAACATCGGCCTCGACAGGATAGCGCCTGGCAAGCGATGCCCCCAAATTTTTCCTGGCAGTGGCAACAGGAAGCCCCTCAATAATTGACGAAATTTCAGCGGTATATACCCATTCAAAAGTACAGAACTGATGAAAACCACTGGAGATGATCCTCTCGGTCTTCATTTTTCCTTTCTTGATGGAAATAATTTCACCCGGCTTCACATCTCGAAGCAGCGGAACCTTAATATTAGAAAAAGAACATGACTCGGATGATACCGCGACCGTACCGTTCGTTTTTCCGATACAGAAAGGTTTATAACCATATTTATCTCTAGCTACATATATACAATCCTTCGTGAGGATCGCCAAAGCGTAAGAACCTTTGATCGTTCTTGCCATTTTCTCGATGCCGGAGACAAAATCATCCCCCATTGCGATCAACTTGGCTATGACCTCGATATCTTCCGTGGATGAGAACGTGTGCCCCTTGGACTCCAGGCTCTTTATGATCTCCATCGCATTGCTAATATTGCCTTCGAAACATATTGAAAATTCACCTATCTTTGAATAGAATTTGATCGGCTGGCGGTCCTTAACGCTTATATGCCCGATACCCATAGAACCGTCGAGCCCGACCAGGTCAGCAGTAAATTTTTCTCTTATGAGCCCCCTGTGCGTCCTAAGGTTTATAACTTTCCCGTCTGTCGTTGACAGACCGCTGTACTCCTGCCCCCTATGCTGAAGGTAAAAGGTGCCCAGAAACAGGTCATCCTTTATCTCCTTGTTCGAACTTATCGCGAAAACGCCCATTAATAATATCCTCCTTTATTTTTCACCCAATACTTGTATAACGACTTTTCTGGACCTCGCCCTATTATCATGATCAACCACGACTATCTGCTGCCATGTACCGAGCAAAAGCTTGCCTTTTTCAAATGGAACGGTAAGTGACGGCCCCATGACCGCTGCTCTTACATGAGAAAATCCGTTCCCATCGCCCCAGGTCTCATTATGAGCATAATCCTTATCCGAGGGGGCGATCCTCTCACCCAAGTCTTTGATATCCTTAACCAGGCCAGGCTCATATTCAATAGTGGTAACGGAAGCTGTTGAACCGGTCACGAACGCTGTTGCGATCCCGGAAGACAGTTTTGACTTTGCTACCGCCTCCTGCACCTCACCCGTGATATCAACGACATCGTCCTTACCTTTGGTATTGAACTGGATCGACTTTGTGATAACTGTCATCTGCCCTGTTTAACCAATTCCTCTATCTTTTTTACCGCCTTGTCCGCAGGAAGCATCTCCACTTCGCGGGCGGACCGCAGCTTCAACTCCACTTTATTATCTTTCAGGCCCTTCGGCCCGATAATGACCTTTATCGGAAATCCTATCAGGTCGATATCCTTCAGCTTGACGCCGACCGACGCATCCCTGTCATCATAAACGACCTCAACGCCGGCTTTTTTCAGCTGCTCGTATATTTTTACGGCAACATCAGTCTGCGTTTTTTCGTTCGAATTCACCGGAACTACCGCCACTTGATAAGGTGCGATCGATATCGGCCATTTGATCCCCCATTCATCATGATTCTGCTCTATGGCAGCGCCCGCGATCCGCGATACACCTATGCCGTAGCAGCCCATGACAAACAGCTTTTCCTGGCTTTTTTCATCAAGGAACGTTGCTTTCATGGAATTGCTGTATTTAGTCCCAAGCTTGAATATGTGGCCGACTTCGATGCCCCGGGTCATCACAAGCTTGCCCCTGCATTTCGGGCAGAGGTCACCTTCATTCGCAAGGCGGAGCATATGAACTTCATCAGCCTTGTAATCCCTGCCGTATTTAACGTGAATAACATGGGTATCCTTCGCGTTCGCACCCGTTACACCGTCCTCGACTTTCGTCACTTCCTCATCGGCAAGTATCTTTACGTTTTTAAGTCCGACGGGTCCCGCAAAACCGACTGGAGCACCTGAAACTTTTTGGACCGTTTCCGCATCGGCAAGCTCAATATCCTCGCGGCCCAGAAGTTTCTTCAGCCTTGCTTCATTAAGATGGTGATCGCCCCGGATAAGAACAGCAATAACTTCATCCCCGGCCTTATGGAGCAATGTCTTGATCATTCTCTCAGGGGGAACCTTCAAGAACGCTTCGAGCTCTTCGATCGTCTTGACGTCCGGCGTCTTGACCTTCTCCATCTTTGGGACCTTGTCTTTTCCCTGTTGTTTTGAAGTTTGATGTTTGACGTTTGATGTTGCCTTGAAGGCAGCCATTTCGTGAGCAGCAGCATATGCGCATTTAGTACAATGCATTATCTCATCCTCACCTGTAGGAGAAAGTACCATGTATTCCTGTGAAAATCCGCCGCCGATCGGTCCCGGGTCAGCTTCCACTACCTTATACTTAAGGCCGCAACGGTCAAATATGCGGTTGTAGGTCTCATACATTCGCTCATAGCTTTTATCGAGGCCCTTTTCATCCTTATCGAACGAGTATGCATCTTTCATTATGAACTCTCTGGCTCTCATAACGCCAAAACGCGGCCTTATCTCATCGCGGTACTTGGTCTGGATCTGATAAAGGTTCAGAGGAAGTTCCTTGTAGGATTTGACGTCGTTCCTGACAAGATCGGTTATTATCTCTTCATGCGTGGGGCCGAGGCAGTATTCTCTTTCATGCCGGTCTTTTACCCGAAAAAGCTCTTTACCATATATATCCCAGCGGCCTGTTTCTTTCCAGAGATCGGAAGGAAGGATCGCGGGAAGCTTGACCTCAAGGGCACCCGCGCGGTCCATTTCTTCGCGGACGATGCTCTCGATCTTATGGATAACACGCCATCCCAGAGGCAGGTATTTGTAGATCCCCGCCGCCAACCGCCGCAGCATCCCCGCTCTTATCATCAGCTTATGGCTAGCTATCTCCGCTTCAGATGGGTCTTCGCGGAGAGTGGGGGTAAATAATTGTGACATTTTCATTTAACGTTCGTCCACCCTTTCCCAGAAAACAAGCTGAATTATAGCACGAGAAATTCTAGCGTGAAACTGAAATTTTCCTGATATTAAGCCGATAAATTAGCAGTATTATGGGAAATAAAGGAGGAAAATAAAATGGGTGCAGGTCTTGTGTGTGAAGTCGGGATCAAAGGAAGAGCGCCGTTAAAAACAAGAACATTCAAGGGGCATCTTCAGCTGGATGTAAAGAATATGTTCTGTCTTGTATCAGGACAGCGTAACATCAAGAATACTGCAGCCTCCGTTGCTCTGTCGAACAGCCATACAGCTTTTGTTCCAACGATCGGACATGAAGCCCTCCTTTCTCACCATGAAATGCTTGATGCCCGGCCGGCAGTAGTTAAAGTGGCCGCGCTGCGGACAAAAGGTCGGGTAGCGGATTACAGGATGACAATAGAAACTTTCGGCAGTCCGATCTCGTGGAAAACCATATCAAGATTTGAACCTGTTAAAGGGTACTCGGCGCCGACTTTTATGGCAAGACACCTTAAACGGTACAGCGGAACACTTGTCGCTCTCGACAGGTCGCCGCTTTTCATGCTCTGGCCGGAAGGAAACGGGTATCCTGGAGATATTCAAGTTCCAAGTTACGGAGCGACCGGGCCCCGCGACATGTTCCACGGCCGTTTTGTAGAAATTTCCATAGCCGCGCTTCCGGAAGGCAACTTTAGGTTCGGAATAGAGACGGTCGGCCTGGGGATGCACCCGAAGATCAACGCGAGCCTAACGCAAACCTTAAAAGATCTTCTTGAGGATAGGAAGCCTGTGGTCAGAACTTGATCAATGGAAGATGGATAATGAACATGGCGCCGTGGTCTTTAGCGCTCTTCACTTCAAGCTGACCGCCATGATCGGTGATAACTCTCTGAACAAGCGGCAATCCCATTCCCGTCCCCTCTTTCTTTGAAGTGAAGAAAGGCACAAAGACCTTACTTAATTTGTCATGAGGTATCCCCGGCCCGTTGTCAGTGACCTCAACAACCACATGGTCCTCTTCATCCCGGCTGGAGAACCATATTTTCCCGCCATTATCACCCATTGCCTCAATAGCATTAAGTATCAGGTTGGTGAACACCTGGAGCATTTTTTGGCGGTCCAATTTTATCTTTGCGCCTGAATTAAGGTCAAGGCTCAACTCCACGCTCTTCTTCCTTGCCTGGATCTTGAGATATTTAACGGCTTCATCAATGACCTCATTGATATTCGAATATTCAAATTGCGGCTCGCTTGGCTTGGAATAATGGAGCAGTTCGGTGGAAAGCCTGTTTATCCTGTCGATCTCATGTGGGACCATATCATTGAACTTGGCAATGAACTTTTCGTCCTTTCCGGATATCTGCAGCAGCTCTGTCAGGGTCTTTAATGGGACGAGCGCGTTCTTGATCTCGTGGGCCATGCCGGCTGCCATGTAGCCAAGAGAGGTCAACCTATCGGCGCGAAGCAGGCTTTCCTGCGACTCTTTAAGCTCGCCCGTCATCTTGTTGAAAGCCACCGCCAGCTCCCCGATCTCATCAATATTCTTGACGGCGATCTTATGGCCAAGATTTCCGGCCCCGATCTTTTTAATGCCTTCCTTCATTTCCCTTATCGGGTCTTCAATGTTCTTGGAAAGAACTATGCCGATAACAATAGTAAGAAGTATCCAGAAAAGAACACTTGCAAGGAAAGTGGTTTCCATCTGCTTTACCCTGGCATATGCGTAATCAACGGGCTGTCCGACTATCATACCCCAGCCGAGCTTTCTGATCGGGATGTATGCGGCAACGACCCTTTCACCGAACATGTCTATTTCGCCGCCGCCAGATTTGCCAAAAACGAGCTTTTTAAGGGCCGGCGTTGATGCCTCACCAAGGCCTATCCATTGATCCGCTCTGTTAATGTAAACCTTGCGTGATGCGGAGATAAGGAATACGGAACCGCGGTCGCCTATCTTTGTCGTTTCAAGTATCTTTGCAATTGACCTTAGAGTGCCGCGCTCGGAGGAAGTGTCTATTCTGGTCGTATTTATGACCTGAACGGTGTCCTCTGCAACCTTTTGATAGCTTTCAATGACCGATTCGGAAAGCGCGCGCTTGCTGATGGATATGGAGATAAAGGCCATGCCCTCCAGGGAAATGACCACCATGATAACGATCGTGATCACCAGCTTGAACAGTATCCTGGTCCTTAAAAAATGTATGGGATTTTCGGCGATAGGACTGTCGGACGGGATCATCGAAAAAAGGAACAGGAACAGCATCGCGAGAAAACCCCAGACCCAAGTTAACACATACAGATAGATCATCTTGGTCATCACAAAAGTGAACAGGGAAAGCAAAAGAAAGAAAAAGAATATGCCGGCCATCTTACTTACACGGAAGCGCCGTGCTTCTTCTTTGCTTAACCTGGAAAGCCCGATAATGGCGAATATGCTGTCAAGTGTAACGATAATGCTGAGCAGAACAAATCCGATCGCAAATTCCCTGCCGGTGCCGAACGGGATTATGACCCCATCCTGGAAAGCAACATTTCCTTTTGATATCCAGATAAAGAAAGCGCCGAGAGCACCGATCAATATAAAGAAAGCCGTCAGAGCCCTTGACCTGAATTTATAAATATTCGCAAGATGGAACCAGACGGAGATCGCAACAAAGACGACGGCATACAGGAAACCTTTGAATCCGTGATAAGCGAACGGATGGTTAACGTGATAAGCAAGCTGTGAAAAAAGCATACCGAGGACCGATATTGAACCGGCAAAAAGGATAAAAGAAACATACAGATCCTGGGGACGCCCTTCACTGCGGTATTTATTGGCAACAAGGATGGTACCCAGGCTCGTGATAAGCGAGATAGAAAGCTCGATAAATATGATGACCAGCATTAACGGCGAGAACATAATATACTCCCTACATTACGATCTTCGGAAAATCGGCGACTTCCAGGTACATTCTCTCAAGGGTTTTAAGCAATGCCAATCTATTGGCCTTAATTTTTTCATCCTTATCCATTACCATGACCTTCACGAAAAAGTCATCAACAGGCTTTGTCATTCGGGCAAGTTCTTTAAGGGCCTTTTCATCGTCGTCTTTTTCCAGCGCCTGCCCTACCTCATTGTTCACGTTCAGATAAAGCTCATGAAGCTTGCGTTCGTCGTCGCTCACAAAATCCTCTTCTATAACATTATCTCTGGTTGCTTTGACCGCCAGCCTCTGGACACGATCCGCGGTAAAAACGATCCCTTTAAGCCATTCTTCCTTCAGGCTTTTTGAGACAGCTTCGGCCTTTTCACAGGCATCCAGGACATCCTCAAAGTTCGAAAGTACGGAATCCGCGACATCGTACCTTATTTTTTTATCAAGAAGAAGGGTTTTAACCCTTGTGGCGATAAAGGAAAGCGTCTCAGGAATAACTTTCTGGGCGTCGCCATGCTGGACTTTCTCGCGGGAGAATAACGGTCCATACAATTTACAGGCTTTGTCGACCAGAAGGTCCAGGGCAAGATTTATTTTTCTGTTAAGTACAATACTAACTATGCCGTGAGCCTGCCTTCTTAGGGCATACGGATCGGCCGAACCGGTAGGGATAAGGCCTATACTGAAGCAGCCGGCGATCGAGTCTATCTTATCAGCGATGCCGACAACAGCACCTTCGATCGAAGATGGGAGCTTGTCATCCGCATGGCGGGGAAGATAATGCTCAGATATACCGTTCGCGATGTCCTTTGACCTGTTCTCCAGAAGGCTGTATTCCCTGCCCATGATCCCTTGAAGCATTGGCAGCTCATAGACCATCTGCGTCAGAAGGTCGGCCTTGCAGAGCCTCGCGATCTCTTTTATGTTATCTTTCTGGCGGTCGGTCAGCTTAAGCTCTTTGGCTATCCAGCTCGACAGCTCGATAATACGCTCAACCTTGTCATAAATAGTCCCGAGCTTTTCATAGAACGCTACCTTTTTGAGCTCCGGCACAAGATCATCCAGCTGTTTTTTCCTGTCCTCTTTAAAGAAGAACTGCGCATCCGCCAATCTTGCGGTAAGGACCTTTTCGTTGCCTTCCCTGACATGCTTTAAGTTCTCCTTCTTTACGCCGTTGGTGATGCTTATAAAATTCGGCAGGAGGTCTCCCGCGGAATTAAGGACGGAAAAATATTTCTGATGCTTTTTCATTGTCGTTACCAGGACATCTTTGGGGAGATCAAGATATTCTTTTTTGAAATCCCCGGACAGCGGCTCCGGCCATTCAACAAGATAGTTAACCTCTTCAAGCAGACCCTTATCGATCAAAGCATCGCCGCTAAGCTTTTTAGCGGTCGCGTTGATAAGGTCGGTTATCTTCTCTCTTCTTTCATCCTGATCAAGAATGACCTTGCCCTTAAGGAGAGATTTTTTGAACACTTCAATATCCGTCCCTTTTGAAAGGCTGATGGTCATTGGTTTCAAGCCCAAAAATCTATGCCCGTAAGTTTTGTCCGAGGACTTTATCCCCGCTATCTCAACATTCAGCGGTTTACTTCCGCATACAGCATATATCCAGTGGACGGGACGGATGAATTTAAAATCACTTCCGCCCCAGCGCATTGATATCGGCAAATAAAGAGATGTGATCATTTTAGGCAGAAGTTTTTCAAGAAGATCTTCGACAGCCACACCTTTTTCCGTCACCGACGCAAAGACGAATTCTTTTTTCCCGACGGCTTTTATTTTAAGGTCTGACACCGATATGCCGTGGCCTTTCGCGAAACCTTCCGCGGCTTTTGTCGGATGACCGTTATTGGCGAATGCGGCTTCTCTGGACGGGCCTTTCACTTCCTTTGAGATATCTTCCTGTTTTGCGGGAAGGCCTTCTATATAGAGGACTAATCTTCTGGGGGTCCCGAAAGTTTTAACGGCCTTAAAGTTGAGCCGCGAGTTCTTAAGCTCCTTCTCAGCCTTCTCTTTAAGGTCCGCGAGCATTCCCGGCATGAACCTCGCGGGGACCTCTTCAAGCCCCAATTCGAACAAGGCATTCTTCGGTTTAGTGTTTTTGCTTGATTTTGCCATAGGTTATTTCTTCTTTAACAGGGGGAACCCGAGTTTTTCTCTTTGCTCAATATAAAGCTTTGCGCTTTTTCTTGCCAGTTTCCTTATCCTGCCTATATAAGCCGTTCTCTCCGTAACGCTGATGGCCCCGCGGGAATCAAGCAGGTTAAAAACATGCGAACATTTAAGTGTGTAGTCAAAAGCCGGCAGAACAAGATCAGCCTTCAAAACATTGTCCGCTTCTTTCTCATAAAGTTCAAAAAGCTGGGAAATTATGTTCGTGTCGCCGACCTCAAAATTATATTTACTGTGTTCTATTTCGCTCATCTTATGGATATCGCCGTACGTTACGCCTTTTGCCCATTCGATATCATAAACACTGTCGACTTTCTGGATGAACATTGCGATCCTCTCAAGCCCGTAGGTCAGTTCAACGCTGACGGGGTTGCAGTCAAAGCCGCCGCACTGCTGGAAGTAAGTGAACTGTGTGATCTCCATGTTGGTAAGCCACACTTCCCACCCTACTCCCCACGCGCCGAGTGTGGGCGATTCCCAGTTATCCTCAACGAATCGGACATCATATTTAGCGGGATCAATGCTCAAAGCTTTTAAGCTTTTTAAATAAATATCCTGTATCTTCAAAGGTGAAGGCTTCATCACGACCTGATATTGGTAGTAATGGAATATCTGCCGTCTGTCGGGCGTCTCACGGGATCAACGTAGCCGACGTTCCACGGTTCGGGGCCTAATGTGCGGAAGAAAGTGGGAGGGCTCATCGTAGCCGCGCCTTTTTCAAGGTCATACGGCTGTTGAATTACGCAGCCCTGCTTGGCCCAGAAGTCATTGAGTTTAGCGATAATGTCCTGAAAGTACATTTCCCGCTGATGTTATCATAAAAAAAATAGGGGTTCAACTGAGGCCTTCTCTCGTTTCTTTGAACACTTCTTCCATTGCCTTGAGCGCTTCCTTATGGTCAGGCCCTTTTGCTTGAATTGCTACGCGATCGCCGCATATGGCTCCAAGTGTTAATATCTTAAGGATCCCTTCTGCCTGGGCATCTTCCTGTCCCCTTAGTATTCCAAGCTTCCTTTCAGGATCGTTAATGACCTCGCTTGACAGCGCCGTGCTTAAAATAATTTGAGAAATGAACTCATAAGACCGGTTCCTTACACCCTCTGTGGGCCTTTCATGCAAGCCTTCCTTCCATAGGACAACAACATTACCCCTTGAAACAGGCCAGAACACATCGATCTTCCACCATTTGCCTGCCGCCAGCAATTTCAGGTGTTCAGCGTCATCATGGATCCCCCTGAAATCATACGGATCGCTAAACATCACAGAAAGTTCCTTTTCCCTGCCGTTCATTCTAACGGGAACATTCAGGTTCGCGACCGCCAAGGGCCTTTCAACCGCACTTATATGAAGAGGCATAACATACGATAAGCGCCTGATCACGGGATCAACATACTTCATTGGCGTTGGCCTCAACAGTTTTGCCCCGGCCAAAGCAGGTATAAAAAAATTCTGAAGGCTTATTATTTTTTTCGCCCTTGAAGGACATCCAGATCCACGAACAGGCGGAGCAGGTCCCATTTTAAATTCTCCTTTCACATATAAATATCACGATACATTATCGTCAGGATTTAGAGGAAATTTCAGTATAAATAATGAGGATTTAACTGGGGCCTAAACCGGCAGAATGACCGTAAAAACCGCGCCCTTCCCCTCTTCCGACTCCACCCTAATGTCACCATGGTAATCTTTTATTGTTTTCTTCGTAGTCGCAAGCCCAATACCGGATCCGCCATCTTTGGTTGTATAGAAGGGATCAAAAATATGCGAAAGTCTTTCGCTTGGGATACCGATACCATTATCCGCTATCTCAACAACAATCTTCCCCTGCTCAATACCTGTTCGTATCCTTATTATTCCGCCGTTCGGCATCGACTGGATGCCGTTCAATATCAGATTCAGGAACGCCTGCGTTAATTGGTTGTAATCCGCCAGAATATCAGGCAGGCCACCAAGATCGCTAACAATTTCTACGCGCTGTTTCATCGCCTGCTTTTCGACCAATTTAATTATTTCTTCAAGAACATCATTGATCTTAACTTGCTCCCTTTCAATCTTGTAAGGTTTGCTCAAGGTGAGCAGCTTTTCAACTATCTTATTTATCCTATCGAGCTGTCTCGGAACCACGTCCTTAAAATCCTTAATAACCTCTTTGTCCCCTTCCTCTATGGCCTTATCGATCACCTGTGAAAATCCTTTAATTGCAGCGATCGGATTTTTTATCTCATGCGCCAAACCTGCCGCAAGCGTTCCCAGGGTCGCCAGCTTATCCGCCTGATACAGATGCTGCTGTGCCTCCATGGCATCTTCATATAGCATAGCGTTCTCGATCGAGACTCCTATCTGGTTGCAAAGGGTGGACAGAAGATCTATATCTTCGCCGCTGTAAACCTCGCCTGAAAGTTTTTCGCCAAGGCTTAGGATCCCCATAAGCTCATTTTTCACCATGATCGGAAATATAACTGCCGAATCAGTTTCTTTCATGAATCCGGCAATATCCGCCGACATTTTCTCTGCATCCTCACATATAACAGCCTCTTTCTTTTCTTTCAGCTGCTCAATGGCTTCACTATTTAAAGTTGATATATGGCTGCCCGGATTCAGCGTCTTTCTTAATAAGAACTTACCGCTTCGCTTATCCAGAACATAGGCAGAGGCATTTTTGATCTTTATAACATCAACGATGGATATCAGGATCTTATCAAGAAGGTCATCTATCCCTGCGATCAACCGGGCGGTGCGGCTCAGCTCTTTTAAGGTTTTCTGATAATCGTATTTTTTTCTAAAGAAGATCCTATCTATCAAGTCCTGGACACGATCACGGAGGGGCTGAAAAAATATTGCGAAAAGAAATACTACAATAACAGAAAAAACTGTGGATCTTCCCGTACCGAACCCCCCCAATAAATTACTGATCAAGTAAAGACCTAATAGATACAAGCCGGTTAAAAATCCTATTAAGACGGAATAAATTAATCCTTTTCGGATAACAACGGTGACGTCCATGAGACGATACTGAAGCATTGCATAAGATAAAACTATTAAGCAAGCTATTACGAATATATATCCAAGTGGATATACCTTAAGCCCATAAGTTGCTATAAAATCAATCATCGCGCCAAATGACAAAACAAGAGCGATGAAAAGATATCTTATCTGTTCTTTCTGCTGTGTTTTTTCTCTTTTATAACCAAGATACAACAATATTAGACTAATAATAAATATAAAAGAATAAAACAAAACATATAGTGGGTGAGCTGGGGCAGCTTTAAACCAATACCCCCATTCATACTCATAAACACCCTTTAAAAATACTCCCGAATAAATTAGCGGGAGAAACATGAAGAGTGCAATAGCATAAAGTATGCTCACGTACCTCATCATTTTTTTAAGATCTAAAATACTAACAACAAAATGGAATAATGTTACAGGAATAAAGGTGACTGCCACCACTGTCATTCTTGACCAAAAATAAGCCACACTTTGACTGTCAGACAACAACATTAAAAATGTTCCTAGTTGCCACATTGCAGCACTTAATGTTAATAATAAAAAAATGAAATTTGTTTTGCTTCGTTTTTTGAAAAATACAAAATACCCCAAAAACAATAGCAGTAACGAACACACTATATTAGGTAAAGCATGATAGTTAAAATACATTATTTTATCCTTAAGTTGACCCAGAGATTCGCATGAGCAATTCTAACACCAAGGGATATTAAGAACAAATTAGCAAATGAATGTGTATATTTTTGCGACAATTAGAGGATTTATTGACAGCATTTTTTAGGTATGGGATAATGAAAACAATGGGAGGGGGATAATTTGGAACGCAATAAAACTCAACAAATAGAAAAACAGCCCCAACAATTGAATGCGCATTGCAAACTTATATTAGATAAATTAGGCAAAGAAAAGGCTGCTTTTGAAAAGCCCATTAGTGAGTTTTTTCATAAAGACTTACTTAATTATATAAATAAACTACAAACTATTAGCGCTAGTGAAAAAGATAATCAGGCTTTATTTGACACGCTAACAGATGAAATCGTTGCAAAAGGTCACTCCCTGGAACATCGCATCAATGGCTGGGCCATCATGAAAAATGTAAAGTCACACTTTCGCACCCTTGTTGGCCCCTGGATCTATCAAGGATTAATTGCAAAGCGAGCTTTTGAGAAACCAAAGGGTTACCCCGGAGATTATCAGCTACTAGAAATTATTTACGATAATTCCCCTTTAACCCCCAAAAGCAATAAAATTGGCTATTATTCTGATGTTTATTTCTTAAAAGATGAACTAGCTTTAGGAGTTAGGGCCCGCAAAGACCAAATGTCTAATTTCTTAATCCCATATTTACAGCAAGCAAATAACTCTAAAATCATCAATTTTGCTAGTGGATCCGCAAGAGAAATTAGAGAGATTTTAGCGGAAATACCGCTAACTAGTAAAGCCAATATGACGCTTGTCGATTTTGATGAAGATGCCTTAGCGTTTTCAAAAAATCAGCTTACAAAATACAATAATATTGATTTCAATTTTATGAAAAAGGATATTATCAGCCTTTCGATTAAAAAAGATAAAATAAGCTCACTTTTAGATCAAGATTTAGTCTATAGCATTGGCTTAATTGACTACTTACCAGATAGGATATTAAAACACTTCATTCAATATTGCTACTCTCTATTAAGCCCTAAAGGACAGATTATTCTTTCCCATAAGGACCAAACAAAATACACTCCTTTAGTGCAAGACTGGTTTTGTGACTGGCGATTTTATGAAAGAACAAAAACAAGCGTGCTACGCATTATTGAGGATGCAGGCATAGCAAAAAAATCCATTAAAGTACTCCCGCTATCAAGGAAAAGTATTTATTCTATTATAATCAATAAGGAATAAATTCATGACAATATTAGGTATAACTGGCTTATTCAATTTTATTGCTAGTTCTGCCCTTGGCCTCTTCGTTTTAAGTAAAAACCCAAAAGATATCAGGAATAGAAGCTATTTTTGGATTAATGTAACCGTAGCACTTTACAGCCTAGGATATTTCTACTGGCAAATGGCTAATAATGAAGCAGCTGCACTGTTTTGGTTTCGCATTCTATGTGTAGGAATAATCCTAATAAACCCGGCATATATACACTTTGTGTTCGCTATTCTTGATAAAATCAAGTCAAAGAAATATCAAATAACATTAGCTATTTTATATACAATAAATGCGGGCTTTATATGGTTAAATTTTTCCTCCCTTTTATACGGCAATCTCGAGCCTCGTTTTAATCTTGGCTTTTGGCCAAACCCTACAATTTTATTTAACATCTATTTATCATTTTGGTTTTTCCAATGTTTCTATGGTTTCTATCATCTTATAAATGGCTACCTACATTCATCTGGCATAAAAAATCAACAGATAAAATATATTATGTTAGGTGCAGCTATTGGCTTTTTGGGGGGCGCAACCAACTGGTTTGTATGGTACAAAATACCAATACCACCCTATCTAAACATTTTAATCACCCTTTATATTTTAATATTTGCATACGCCATCCTACGCCATCGTCTCATGGACATCGAAGTTGTAATTAAAAAAGGTATCATTTATTCAACGATGATCGCGACGATAGTAGGCATATACTCTGCCCTACTCCTGATACTCCAACAGCTGTTCCAGATAACAACAGGCGTTAACCAATGGGTGGCAACCGTCATCACTGCCTTTGCGATCGCTGTCGGATATAAGCCTGTTGAAACATTCATCACCGACCTAACTAACAGGTATTTCTTCAGGAAAAAATACGATTATCAGAAGACATTGAAAGATTCCAGTGAAGCGATGAACATCCTGACCGATATCGACAGGCTGGTAAAACTAACGACCAGGATCGTCGCGAGAAGAATGGAGCTGGAAGAAACTTCCACGCTTATACACGACGTACCGCATAAAAGATATACTATCAAAGCCGCTGAGGGAAAGAGCAAGGAACTGCTCGGGACTACCTACAGCGATAACCATGAACTGTTCAAGCACCTATTCCAGACCAACCAGATCCTGATCAAAGATGAGGTCATCCATACCATAAACAGCAAGCTCACAATGCCCGATGAAAAAAAGAGGCTGATCATCATAAGAAAAGAAATGGAAAGGCTCCACGCCCAGGTATGCGTACCCAGCATGACGCGCGGTAAATATATGGGGACTAAATTAGTGGCCGTATTCTGCATGGGCGAAAAGAAATCAGGCGACATGTATACGAACGAAGACATCCAGCTCCTCACTACCCTATCGAACCAGTCCGCGGTCGCCGTAGAGAACGCGATAATGTACAGCGACCTGATGAACAAGTACGAAGAGCTGAGAACCACTAAAGACCAACTCGTCCAATCAGAAAAGCTGGCATCACTCGGCACAATGGCGGCCGGTATCGCTCACGAGATAAAGAACCCGTTGACCTCGCTCCAGCTCTTCTCACAGATGATGGCCGAAAGGTTCGACGACCACGAATTCAGGCTGAAATTTACTCAGGTCGTCCCGCCGGAAATAGAAAGACTCAACAGTATCGTATCTGAACTGGTAGCCTTCGCTAAACCTTCCAAGCTGACAAGGGAACCGGTAAGCATGAACGAGATCCTCGAAAAATCCATAAGACTCTCCGAAATATCCTTCAAAAAACTGAACGTAAAGATCGTGAAGGAATTCCAGGAAACACCGAAAGTTGTAGCTGACGGGCAGAAATTAATGCAGATATTCCTTAACCTAATGATGAACGGCGCGCATGCAATAGAAGGAACGAACCAGAAAGGGAACATAACTGTCAGCACCTTCCATGATCCCAGTTCAAATATGGTAAGCGTGAGCATAGCGGATACCGGAACAGGGATGCCGCCGGAAACCGTCAAAAAGATATTCGACCCCTTCTTTACCACCAAAGAAAAAGGCACAGGCCTGGGGCTTGCGATAACAAAAAGGATAATCGACGAACATAACGGAAAAGTTAACGTGGAAAGTGAAGTGGGGAAAGGGACAACATTTACAGTTTCACTGCCTGCGATAAGCTAGATCTTCAGTGTTCTCGCGTATCTGATATCCTTAACGATCTGTTTTTTAAGCTTTTCTACACTCGAGAACTGCCTCTCATCACGGATCTTCTTAATAAGCTCGACGTTCAATTTCTTGCCCTTCAGATGGCCTTTGAAGCCGAGAATATGGACCTCTATCGCAAAATCGCCGGAGAAAGTCGGCCGGGAACCGATATTAATCACGCATTTTCGCTTCTTTCCGGAAATTTGTGTGCTCCCTAAATAAACACCGTATCCGGGAATAAGTTTATCCGGATCGGTCGACAAATTGGCGGTAGGAAAACCAAGCTTTCTTCCTGTTCCCCTGCCTGAAATGACCTTCTCATGAAGAACATAAGAGTGGCCGAGAAGCTTGACTGCCTCATTGAACCTGCCGTAAATGATCAGTTTTCTGATAGCTGAACTTTTAACGGCCGCCCCCCTGCTCTTAACGGGCTTTATCGCGTTGACGGCAAAGCCATACTGCCTGCCCAATTTCCTAAGGAGAGAAACATTCCCTTCCCTCTTCTTTCCGAAAGCAAAATCATACCCTACAAAGACCTTTTGAACACGCAAACCCTCAACCAAGAAGTTCTTCACGAACTGAGCCGCGGATATCCTTCTGGTAACTCTATCAAATCTCTTTATGATTATCCCGCTGACGCCGAACTCAGACATAAGGTGCACCCTCTCATCAAGGGTCGTAAGAAGCTTGAAGTTTTTGTTCGGAGCGATGACCTGCTGAGGATGCGGCTCGAATGTCATTGCGTAGCACCTGGCCCTTTTCCTTTTTGCGTAACGAACCGCATTCAAGAGGAGCTTTTTATGGCCGATATGGATGCCGTCAAAGTTGCCGAGGGCAAGAACAATGTCCTTAACTTTGCCCTTTGAGAACTTAATTACCTTGAACATGGCTATTGAAAGAATCCTTGAAGAAGAAGGGTGACCCCTCTTATATAGTTCGACGCCGGCAGGAATATAAGCTGTGAGATCACAAGCGCGCCGACCACCCTGCCGAGCACTATATAAAAGATCATTGCGCGCACCTGGGATTCAGGACGCTTGCCCCTAGCCGCCTGGTCCGTTATCCAGGCTGATGTCGGATCAACAAGAAGAGTAAGAAGTATAGTAGCAATGCCGTTCACGATCCCGGAAAGCATGGTAGCGGTAACCCTGTACGCTGGCACAAGCGCGCCGGCATAAAGGGAAGCCAGAACGCCTATCGTGTAGATCGAGACCATGAAAAGGTTCATGATCAGAAAGCCTTTCGGCATGCCTGCAAGGCTCAAACCTTTAAATGAACCAGGCGTCGGGAGCTTGAACTTCTTGATGCCGTAGACAATGCTAGTCGGCCTCAAGGCGAACGCTATTGTCTTTGGAAGCGATCCCAGCTCCTCGAACTTCCTGATGCCGTTCGTGAAAACAAAAACAAAGAACGGGACCAGCACCGCTGCAAGCGCATTCCCGATAAATGCAGCTAAGATGACCAGCCTGAATTGATTCGCCAAGATACTCGCCATATCCTTCAAGATAGCAGTATCAACCATTCCGCCGAGAAGAGGCGCCTGGATCATATTGCTCATTCTGGAAACAAGAAGCGTCGCGTTAACGAATGAAAGCGAGGTCGCGATCTGGCGCGTCCTCACCCCGGCAAGCCTCATAGTAGCTGCGGCCGTTTCCGTAAAGTGTATTATCCCCGTGAATATACATACAATATAAAGCGGATCCATTATTTAACCTTCTTTACCTTTTTGGTCGCGTGCTTTATGTCGAAAACTTCATTAATATATGCGCTAATTACCTTCTTTGCAAGCGCTTTCGGCTTGATGCCAAGGTCGCTCAAGCCCACTGTCTTAACAGGCGTGCCTTTTTGCGTGATATTAAGCCCCACATGGATCAACGTCGTCTTGGGCGACTTTGTGGCGATCGAGACAGAAAGCTTCCTGTTCCCGGAATAGAGGTCGTCGCCGTCCATAATGACCGATCTTTTCTTGTACACGCCGTTTATCAGCTGCTTGATCAAAGAGATAAGCAGTCTCTGCCTGAGGACCGCTTTCTCAAGATCCGCCTCTTTATGCTCGACGATGAAGTGAAGCATGCTGTCCGCGAAGATAAATTCATTGTTCCCTATATCTTCAAGGTCGACCATATGCTCAACAACATTGGCCCCGCCGATGAAAGCAACTATCGTGTCGCCGGAAAGATTGAATTTCCTGGCGAACTTTGACCTCAACTGCTCCCCTGTATAGTCTATTTTCTTGTTTATGAACTTGCCCTTCATTATCTGCGCCCGCCTATCCATTCTTTTGCCGCTGCTCAGAAAGCGGACTTGAACCTGATGCAGCTTTCGCACCTGTCGCACATTTTCGGCCCGCCTTCGTAGCAGGAATAGACAAATTGAAGCGGCGCGCCGAGCTTCATTCCAAGCTTAACTATCTTTTTTTTATCCAGAAACTGGGTATAGCTCACTACCTTTGGATGTTTCAGGGTTGAGAGTTTTAAAGACCGGTTGACCAGGTCAACAAAAGCTTTTGAATTATCAGGGAAAGTTTTCGCCTCTTCCTTGTTGAAGCCCGTGATTATCAGGTCAGCCTTTAAAGCTTCTGCGAATGAAGCGGCGATCGAAATAAAAGCAAGATTCCTGTTCGGGACCCAAACGGCTTGAGCGGTGCTTTTACCTTTATACATCGGGACCCGGGCGCCTTTTTTAACAAGCGCTGTCTTCGTTATATCAGCAAGCCAGTCCAATTTGACGACCTTATGCTTGATCTTGAAATGTTTTGCGATCTTTTTAGCGGCGGCTGTCTCCTGTTTTGCGGCTTTTTGCCCGTAATCGAAGGTCAAAGCAAGAATGACTTTTGTCTTTTTAACCGCTGAAGCGAGGGAAACCGTGGAATCAAGCCCGCTTGAAAGTAAAACGATGCTTTTTTTGCGCGAAGATCCTGGCATTTTAGACTTTGATTATCTGAGTGCGCTCGGCGCCGGTAGATACGATGGATATCGGCACTCCGGCAAGCTCAGAAAGTTTATCGAGATATTTTTTCGCGTTCTTCGGCAGGCCGCTGTAGCTTGTTACCTTGGAGAGATCGGTCTTCCAGCCCGGCATTTCCTCGTAAACAGGCTTGCATTTTTCCAGCCTGTAAATATCCGTCGGGAAGTCGGTTATCTTTTTCCCCTGATATTCGTAAGCCGTGCAAATATTGATCCTATCCATATTATCCAGAACATCGATCTTGGTAATGGCAAGGCTTGTTAATCCGTTGATCCTGGAGGCATGCTTCATGACCACGCCGTCGAACCACCCGCAGCGCCTCGGCCTTCCTGTGGTAGCCCCGTACTCTTTGCCGCGCTCCCTTAGAGCATCCTGCGCAGGCCCGACTATCTCCGTCGGGAACGGTCCGCCGCCGACCCTCGTAACATACGCCTTCACAACCCCCAGCACTTCATTGATCCTGTTCGGGCCGATGCCTCCGCCGGTACAGGCTCCGCCGGCGATAGGATTCGATGAGGTCACGAACGGGAATGTTCCGTGGTCAACATCGAGCATTGTCCCCTGGGCGCCTTCAAGTAAAACGCTCTTCTTTGCTTCGATCGCCTTATTCACGACAACGGTCGACTCTTCAACAACGTGCTTTTTAATGGCATGCGCATAACTCAGGTATTCCTTTGTTATCTCGTTGGCATTAAGGTCGATCTTCATCTTATAGAAGTTCTCAAGGATGAATTTCTTCTCTTCGATGTTCCACTCAAGTTTTTTCTTGAAGACCTCTTCATTATAAAGATCGCTTATCCTGATGCCGCGCCTGTTGAACTTGTCCACGTAGCACGGGCCAATGCCCCTGCATGTCGTACCGATGCGCCCTGCTTCCATTTTTTTCTCCTGGGCCTTATCAAGAAGCTTGTGATACGGCATAATAACGTGCGCCTGTCCGCTTATCTTTAAATTATCGATATTCAATCCTTTGCTTTCCAGAAGCTCCATTTCCTCAATGAGGACCGCGGGATCGATCACTACGCCGTTCCCGATAACGCATGTGACTTTCGGATAGAATACTCCCGAGGGGATCAGATGAAGCTTGAATGTCTGGTCTTTTATGACCACGGTATGGCCCGCGTTGTTCCCGCCCTGATAGCGGACGACCATGTCCATGCCCTTGGAAAGGAGATCGGTAATTTTTCCTTTCCCTTCATCTCCCCACTGTGTTCCTACAATTACTGTAACAGGCATATAACCTCCAAATTTCCAGCCATAAAAAACCCGCTGTACCGTTAAACCTTTTAAGTCTTAGAACCCTAGACTCAAGGGTGGGTATGCCTCCCGGAGATGATGCTGTCACCTCGCGCGTCAGGCCCCCGCTTATATAAACTTGGATAAAGACTTTTTAAGGTCAAACCCGAATACAGCAGGCGTGGAGAATTATATGACTTTTTTACAAAAGATGCAATAGTTTAGAGATTAAATATTCTCTGCGGCGGGATTGGCGGCCTTTTGCTTGGATGAACATGCTGCATCTGCCATTCGATCATTGCATATTGCTTTTCACTTATGTTGCCTTTTGGCACCTTAATATCCCTGGGATCAACAACTGGAGGATCCTCAGGAACAACAAGGATCACACTTTTCTCTTTTAAATCAAATCCATGAGCATCTTTAAAGTTAACATCATGTCTTGATCCGCTCACATTATAAAATCCCGCACCCTCTTCAAAATCAGGCCATTTGCTAGGGTGGATCTGCCCCAGAACCCACTTAAACTCGGCATATTCCTTTCCTGACATCGTTCCAGATCGAAAAGTAAATTTATTTCCTTTTTGTTCCAGAAATGTCCTTCTTGATGCTATGGTATTGACAAGAACTGTTTTCTTTTTTGCTCCATATCTATCCCCTTCTTTAAAGATGACGTCCATGCCGCGACTACTCTCAACAACTTCATAGTAAGGTCTTTGCGAAGGGGGGATTTTATGCATAATCCATTGAAACACGTCATATTGTGCCTGATTCATACGCCCACCTTTTATTTGATACTTGCCATTGCCCTTATCAATAATCATATCCTTGACCGATCTTAACGCTTCTGCCTTTTCCATCGCTGCAATCCTTGCTTCTATGCTACCACTGGCTTTCCCTGGCCCGGATACCATATAAATCACCTCAATTTAAAATTTTCGCTTATTCTTCGGCAAGAAAAATATCTTCACATTTTTACTGTATTATACCATATTTTCACTAGACAGAACATGAACGGGAACAAAAACCAGTGTAGTTTAAAATGGTAGCTGAGTGTTTAAAAGTTAAGCTGGAGAAGACTTGCCTTCATCTTCCACGAATTTCTTAATGTCATCTATGCATTCCACTATTTTTCTGGCTTTTCCGAGCCCGAAAGAGAACGGGAACTTATCATTTTCGTCCTGCTTAATAACGAGCAGCGGCCTTCCTTTATATTCTGATCTTTCTACTATCATTTTTTCAGCTCCTTTGCTTTTTTTCCTATAAAGACAAAGTCATATATAACACAGAGGTGGCGTCTTGTCAAAAAGACAGAATGGAAGATCTATGCAGAAGTATGATCAGGTATTAATTAATACAGCTTAATAGCCGGCCTGTGCTTAGTTATTCCTGCCTGTATTTGCTTATCAACCGCCGCCTGATAACGTTCTTTTTCCGCTTGAGTAATGCCAGACTTTTCTACACTAACATGCTCCATTACATGGCAGTTCTCCAGAGGGAGAAGGCTTGTTAAACCGGGATTTTTTTGCACATAAACTATTTCCAGATCCCTCATGTTCGATGTAGGCCTAATATGAGACATTCCTACGCCGTTCGCGTAGAAACGCTTCAACTTTATGAACCTGCCAACAACAGCCCACTGCTTTTCCGTCATCTGAATATTGGTTATAGAAAGTTCTATTAAACCTTTTGATAAAGGGCTCATATCCGCATCTTTGATCCCCCAGACAACGGCTGTCCTCAGATCAGTGAAAGCTTTAAAAGCGCTGATATCTTTAATAAGGTCCTTTCTATCCTGCGACAGGTCTTCCCAGTTGATCACAGTCACCATCCCGGTTTTCGGGTTGATCCCTAACCTGATCACGTTCATTATGTCTTCCATCTTAATGCCGGGATTGTCCTTAATGAATTTTTTTGCCGCCTCAAGCTGGCTCTTTTTCATCAATCTTCCGTCATCAGTTATCATCAGCTGCTCAACCTGTATAGGCGTAAACTGCCCCTTCGCACTGCCTTCCGCACCAGATACATTCTTAAGTTCTGACACATTTAGCTCCTCCTTGATACAAACAATTTGCTTTCTATATATCGGTATAATTATTGCAGGATTTCACTATTAATGACACATTTTGCGCCTGAAATGTGGAGGTGATGATTGGGGTTATGATTCGCTTTTTGGGCTTTCGAAACGTACTTTCCTTATATATCAAGGGTTTCCGAGCATAGCGTTATTTCTTCTTCAGCCGGTCCAGTATCCAGTCAATTTCCGAGTTTCTTTGCCTTTTCTGGTCGAATTGACCTGTTTTTGCCGGAAGTTTACGCTGCTAATAGGCTGTTTTTTCTTCGGGATCCCCGGATCCATAGCTATTTCTTCTTCAACTGACCCAATATCTCGCCTAATTTATCCAATTCCTTGCCGCACCTGGCCCAGTTGCCCTATCTTTGTTAAAAGTTTACGCTGTTAATAGACTGTTTTATTTCAGGATACCGAAACCAGCGCTACTTCTTCTTCAGCTTGTTCAATATCTCGCCCAATTTATCCAGTTCCTCGCCGTACCTGGCCCAGTTGCCCTGCTTCTGGTAGGAAATGGCATTCCTGTAATGCTTATTTGCGGCCTCAACAAGAGCTCCCTGACCTTTTCCGACCTCTCCGACAGAAGGGATCCTCGTCCTCCGATACGCACCTGCACCGAAAATAACATTAAGAGAATCGGCAAGCGTCGGCTCCATTGCAATATCATCGCCAAATGCAACTATAACCCTTTTTAATTCCGGAAGCTGCCCCCTCTCCGCTTTTATGTAAAGCGGTTCAATATACAGCAATGACTTTTTGATCGGTATCACCAAGGTATTGCCCCTTATAACACGCGAACCCCTCTGGCTCCATAATGATAACTGCTGCGATATTTCGGGGTTCTGATCGATCCTCGCTTCGATCTGCATCGGCCCGTATATCAGTTTCTTTTTCGGAAAAACATAAACGATAAGCTTGCCGTAATTCTCGCCGTCCGACCTCGCGCACATCCATGCCGACATGTTGTCCTTCCGGATCGGCGTGAACGGGATCATTAAAATGAACTCTTCCTTTTTCTCGCCGGGCAGCTTCATGATGGTGTAGTATGGGGGCACTTTCCTTACATCGCTTTCATATGTTTCATTTGCGATATCCCAGACATCCTCTTTGTTATAGAACACCTGCGGATTCGTCATGTGGTATATTTTATATTTATTCATTTGTATGCCGAACATCGCTTCCGGATATCTCACATGAGCCCGGATGCCTTTCGGCATGTCATCCATCGATCTGAACAGGACGGGGAATATTTTTGAATAAGTTCTTATTATCGGGTCGTCCGGATCGCTCACATAAAAATCAACGCTGCCGTTGTATGCATCAATGACAACTTTAACGCTGTTGCGGATGTAGTTGATCGGGCCTGTCGGATCGGAATACGGATACATGTCCGTCACCGAGTAGCCGTCCAGTATCCACAATAGTTTGCCGTCGACAATTATCATGTAAGGGTCGTTGTCGTATCGGAGGAACGGCGCGATGTGCTTAACCCTTTGCGCGATCTTTCTGTTTATCATTATCCTGCTTTTGTTCTTTATGTCCGATGACATCAATATTTTTAGATTTCCGAATTTCATCGCGAAGCCCAGTTTTCTCCAAATGGAATTAACAGTGATCCCGCCGGTGCCTTCATATTCCGCGTATTTATTTTTGTCGCCCATCGGATAATCGAACTCTTTGGACTTTGTCCCGACAAAAACATAATCGTTGGCGATCTCGCCGTAATATATTTCCGGCCGATCGATCTTCAGGCCCCGGATCGAAGTCGGAGGAATATCTTTAACGAACAATTCCGGAAGCCCTCCCGGCTTAACGACGTTCACCGGCGACAACGCAACTCCGTAGCCGTGCGTATATGTTAAATGTTCGTTGATCCATATTTTGCTTGGAAGCTTTGCGGCTGAAAGTTCGCGCGGCGACAGCATCACCTGCGTGTCTTTTCCGTCTATCATGTACCTGTCGACATCAACATCATAGAATTGATAATAAGTCCTGATCTCCTGCAGCTGCGCGTATGTTGAAAGTAGCGGACGGTGATCCCATAAACGGATATTGCGGATGGTCGTGTCATTTCTTGCGAGATCCGCTTTCGTTAATTTTTCTTCCGCCGGGAACTCCTCTTCATCGACTTTATCCAGATTGTATGCCATTCGCGTGAATTCGATATTATGTTTTATGTAAGGGCTTTCTTTGACGATCTCATTCGGCGAGACATAAAGTTTCTGGACAATGCCCGCGTAGATCCCGCTGCCGAGGATCGAGACAAAAAGCAGGAACGCGATCCCGTAAAGCGGCACCCTCAGGTCGGAAGAATAAATATTGTAAATGAACAATCCCGCGATGACCAGGTTCAAAAATAAAGTTACCCAAAGAACAGGAAGCGTCGCGTAGATATCCGTATACCCCGCCCCGTAAATAATGCCCCGTCCGGAATGAAGAAGATTGAACATCATCAGTTTTGTGCCGTAAGCCATCAGCACAAAAAAGATAGCGGCAAGAACTGACAGATGGACTTCAACGGCTTTAGCCAGTTTTAACCCCTTGGCTGTAAGGCCGATGCCGCGGTTAAATAAATAATAGACGGCGGTGACAATAAAAGTTATCACGACAACGGAAACGATTATCCCGTAAATCGCTTTTATAAAAGGCAGTTCAAAAACATAGAAGCCTATGTCGCGGCCGAACAATGGATCGACCTTGCCGAAAGGCGTGCTTGCCATATATTTCAGATACGAATCCCATATGTCCTTGATCCCAAAAGCTATAAAAAAGGATAACAAAAAGGCCCCCAGGACGAGGAAGCTGTTTATCAGGTTTTTTGCCTGCTTAAAGTCAAAATTGAGCCCTTCAGGGTTAATATCTATGATATTTCCCGTCACAACGGGAATTTTCTTGGTCATTTTCTGGGCTATATAAAGGCTTACATATATAAAGGCAAATATAAGGAGGCCTGATACAGCAAAAAGGAGCAGCTTGGCGTTGAATATCGTCCAGAAAACCGATGAATAATCGATGCTTTTGAACCACAGCCAGTCAACATAAAAGTTAATGATGCTGGAAAAGAAAGTGAATATCACAAAGACTATCGCTAAAGGGATCATATACCAATATTGTTTTAACATAAATTACCTCCGCTTTTTAAAACAGGGGTTATAGTATCATCTAAATAATGGAGAAACAAGAAACTATTGGAGTTTAATGTGAATATCCTTCAACTGCTTGTCGTCAACTTTATCAGGGGCGTTCGTTAGAGGACAGATCGCGGATTGGGTTTTTGGAAAAGCGATAACATCTCTGATCGAAGTCATCCCCGCAAGCATCATCACAAGACGATCTAATCCTAATGCGATGCCGCCGTGTGGTGGCGCACCGTATTCGAAAGCTTCCAAAAGAAAACCGAACCTTCTCTTTGCTTCATCATCCGGAATATTCAACAGCCTGAATATTTTTTCCTGAAGATCTTTTCTATGTATCCTTATCGATCCTCCGCCGATCTCAATGCCGTTGAGAACAAGATCGTATGCGTGGGCCTTGATCTTTGACGGCTCTTTCATGAATCGTTCTTCAATGTCATCAAGCGAGCCTTCCGGCAGCGTGAAAGGATGATGGCGCGACACCCAGCGTTTTTCTTTTCCGGAATATTCAAAAAGCGGGAAGTCGGTCACCCAGACAAAATTGAATATCGCTGGATCGATCAGCTTAAGTTTTTTTGCAAGCTCTAATCTTATTTCACCCAGAACACTGCTCGCTGTATCAAAAGTATCCGCGGCAAAGAAAATTATATCGCCCGTCTCACCTTTCAGTTTCTTTATGATCGCGTTGACTTCAGTTTCCTTAAAGAATTTGAGTATCGGAGATTTAAGCCCTTCTTTGCCAATAATTATGTAAGCTAATCCTTTCGCGCCAAGTTTTTTCGCAAGCGCTTCGAGATTATCCAATTCGTTCCTGGAAAATCCCGCGCAGCCTTTGCCGTTAAGTGCTTTCACCACCCCACCCTTGTGAACAGTTTCGCTGAATACTTTGAAGCCAACATCTTTCATAAGATCGGATATATCTTCCAGTTCAAGGCCGAACCGCGTATCGGGTTTGTCCGTCCCGTACTTTGACATCGCCTCTTCCCAGGTAAGCCTTGGAAAAGGAGTTTTGATCGCCGGTATCCTTTTATGTATATATAATTTCTCTTCGTCCGCCTTAACTGTCTTCATCATATAAACAAGCATTTTCTCAATAACGTCGAGAACATCATCACGCTCTACAAAGGACATTTCCATATCGATCTGGGTGAATTCCGGCTGCCTGTCGGCTCTCAGGTCTTCATCGCGGAAGCAGCGGACTATCTGGAAGTATTTTTCCATTCCGGAAACCATCAGCAGCTGCTTGAATAATTGAGGAGACTGCGGAAGCGCGTAGAACCTTCCGGGATTTACACGGCTCGGAACAAGATAATCCCTCGCGCCTTCGGGAGTTGATTTGGTCAGGAAAGGCGTTTCTATTTCAAGAAATCCGTCCTTATCAAGGAAATCCCTCGCTGCGGAGATGACCTTGTGGCGGAAAATGAGGTTCTCCCTCATCATTTCCTTACGGAGGTCGATATACCGGTATTTGAGCCTAGTTGTTTCCTCTATCTCCGTGGTCGGATCGGCGATCTCGAACGGAGGAGTTTTCGCAGTATTCAATATTTCAATATGGGTAATATGAACTTCTATATCCCCTGTCGGGATCTTTTTGTTCACTGCTTCGGCAGAACGCGGGACAACGGTGCCTTTAACAAAAAGGACGAATTCCGGCCTTATCTTTTCCGCCTCTACGTGGATATTTTTGTCCTTAGCGTCGAAAACTATCTGCGCAATGCCGGATCGGTCGCGGAGATCAACGAATATAAGGCCGCCGTGATCGCGCCTTCTGTGGACCCAGCCGGCAAGCGCCACCTCTTTGCCAATATCTTTCTTCTTAAGTTCGCCACATTTATGCGATCGCTTCATCTTTTCCTCCTAAACCCAATAACTTCCAACTTCAAATCTCAAAAATCAAAACAATATCCAGATCCCAATTTCAAAATTAGGATTTTAGAAATTGGGATTTGTTTTGAGGTTTGCCGTTTGAGGTTTGATGTTGCATCTATTCGCTCCTTAACTTGAATTTGGCAAGAAGATCGGTAAACTTTACTTCTTCCTGCGCCTGCTTGTCCATGTTTTTTATAACGAAAATATCGCGTTTAAGCTCATCTTCACCAATAATAAGAACGAATTCCGCGCCCAGCTTATCCGCTGCCTTCATCTGGGACTTCAAACTCTTCTCCTGATAACTCATATCCGCCTTTACGCACATTTCCCGCAGGCTTTTAAGGACTTCGAATCCTCTTGTTTTCGCCGCCTCACCCATTGTTACGATATAAACATTCAGGCGGTCATCTTTGGGTATCTTTACTTTCTGCTCTTCGAGAACAAGAACTAAACGATCAAGACCTATAGCAAATCCGGTCGCAGGAGTTTGCTTTCCGCCAAGTTCCTTGACCAGGTTATCATATCTTCCGCCGCCGCAGACCGCATTCTGCGCGCCGAGGGATTTTGAGATTATCTCAAAAGTGGTCCTTACATAATAATCAAGCCCACGGACCAGCCGTTTATTTATCTTGAATGCGATCTTGAACTGTTTAAGATAGCCTGTAACTTTTTCAAAATCAGCTTTGCATGCCGGGCAAAGATACTCGACGGATGCAGGAGCTGATTCGATAGATTTCTGGCATTTCAGATCTTTACAGTCAAGGATACGGAGAGGATTTGCACTTAACCGCTTTTGACAATCGCCGCAAAGCGACTTTGCTTTATCTTTAAAGTATTTCTTCAATGCTTCCTGGAACTTCGGCCGGCAATCAGGGCAGCCAACGGAATTAATATCAACTTCGAGGTCCTTTAATCCGAGCTCTTTGAAGAATTTGACACCTAATTCGATCATTTCAACATCAACAAGAGGGTCAGCCGAGCCGAAAACTTCCACCCCAGCTTGATAAAATTGGCGGTATCTTCCGGCCTGGGGCCTTTCATAACGGAACATCGGGCCTATATAATATAGTTTAACAAGCTCACCCTGCCCAAAAAGGTTATTCTCGATGCAGGCTCTGACTACCGGTGCCGTTTCTTCGGGCCTCAAAGTGATCGATCTCTTGCCTTTATCCTCGAAAGTGTACATTTCCTTCGTGACAATATCGGTCGTTTCCCCTACCGAACGGGTAAAAAGCTCCGTCGATTCGAAAAGCGGAGTCCTTATTTCAGCGTAGTTATACGACTCAAAAACCCTTCTTGCGGTGGTTTCGATGAACTGCCAGACCTTTATCTGGTCAGGGAGAATATCACGCGTGCCTCTTTGTGATGTGTACTTCATAATTTGTGGCGATTATAGCATATTTTCGACCTTGAGGAATACAGTAAACTGCGGTGAAAAGAGTGAAATTTTGCCCATTTCCTGCCGATAACAAGACAGGAGAAAATTATGGGGATAAAACCGACTGGCGGGCCGGGCAGGTCGCATGGACCTGCGCGCCCTAATATACCAAGCATACGTTTCACGGAAACAGCAAGAGGCCGTGAATGCAGGCTTACTGATCCTGGCTGCACATCAGCAGCCTTCAAATTCCACCACATCAACAGGACTTTTGGAGCCAAAGCCGGGACCAAAGAAAGAACAATGATAAAAGTCGGCGGCGTAATCTTTTTCATCCATGAGGTTAAACTCCTACCAGAAACCGTAAAAGCAGGGAGCCAGCCGGAATAC
>JBHPDX010000013.1:0-30339 GCA_042577445.1 Candidatus Margulisiibacteriota bacterium
TATTTTAGTGCTTTTAGCTCTTATATTTGACCACCGGAAAGGCAGGTATTTTGACGTTTATATACTCAACTTCCTCCCATTTTCCCTCGATCTCTTTGAGCACAGCACCAAAAGCTTCCACCTTTTTCTCGATATTTTTGGCATCTCCAAGCTCAAGGCGAAGCACATCTTCAACATAAATAACGATATTATCAAGATTCCCTATCTTGATCTGAAGAGATTCGGGGCTGATATATCTTGAAAGCAGTTTTAATGACTTTGAAACGAACGTTCTATCCCTGAAATTTACCCCACTTATAATTGGAAAACGGCTGATGTCAGGTGTTTTGTAGTAAGATGCCTTGCCCGGAGTAGCGATGATATACCCTTCGCTGTCGATCAGGACCGTTTTGCTGCCGACAGAAACCAAAGCGAATGGAGTTCTCTCTTCCAGCTTTACGACAAGGGTGTTGGGCAGTTTTTTTCGGATCTTGACCGATCTTATCTGGATAATGCTCTCTAATCTTTTTTCTATGCTCTTTGAGTCCACAAGCAGTATGTTCTCGTTAAGAGGGATGTCCGCGACCCGGATGATCTTGGCTTTAGAAATAAGGCCGCTGCCCCTGAACTGGACCTTGGATAGTTTCCATATGGGAAGAGATAAGATAAAAAAGCCTATTGATAAAAGAATGACAGTGAGGCTTAAAAGCCATCTAAGATACCAGCTGAACTTATGTTTTCTTTTTGTTTTCATTCGCTAGGCGGATCAAAACGCGCTTTCGAGTATCTTGACCACAAGTTCATCGAAAGAAATGCCCGCTTCAGCCGCTTCCGCAGGAAGATCCGACTGATCGGTCATTCCGGGAATAGTGTTCACTTCGTGCACGTACGGGATATGATCATTTGAGATCATTATGTCGACCCTGGACACACCGTAGCATCCCAGGGCATTATGGGCATCTAACGCCACTTTCTGCGTATATTCATACAGCCCTTTCGGGAGCTTTGCCGGAAGGATGAATTCGGTCTGGCCGGCCGTGTATTTGGCATGGTAATCATAGAACTCGTTCTTAGGCTTCAATTCCAAAATAGGCAGAGCTTTCGTATCGGCGCCCGTACCGATCATGCCGACAGTGACCTCTTTACCTTTGATAAATTCCTCAACGAACACATTTTTGAATTCCGACACGGTCTTTTTAAGGATCCCCTCCAGATCTTTCCCGTCCTTTAAAATGCTTACGCCTAAGCTGGACCCTTCGGAAACAGGTTTTATAAGAAGCGGGAAAGGAAATGTCCGTTTTATTTTGTCGGCTTCTTTTTCTATGTCGCTGCCGGGATCGATCGTCAAGAATTTGGGGGTCGGGACCTTTGTAGCTTCGAATATCCTCTTTGAAGCGACCTTATCCATCGCAAGAGCCGAAGCAAGCACTTTCGAGCCCGTATAGGGAATGCCGTGAAGCTCAAGCAGCCCCTGCACCGTGCCGTCCTCGCCGAATCTGCCATGAAGCATGATGCAGGCGATCTCGATCTTATTCTTTTTCAGCTTGTCGATAAGTTTATCGTCAACATCGATCGATATAACATTGAAACCCTGGGATTTAAGGGATTTGAACACGTTCTTTCCGGAGCGGAGAGAGACTTCCCTTTCTCCGGATCTCCCGCCCATGAGGACAGCTATCTTTTTCTTTTTTAAACCGCTTTTTTGCATGCCGAAAAATGATATCACTAAAAAGCCATTAATTCAAATAAGGCCTGCTACAAAAATAATACTTGACAGGCCACCAATATTTTAGTATAAATTAGCTTCTACAAAAAAAGGATCAAGGAGAAAGCAAAATGGGTACAATAGGAGCAAGGATCAAACAGCACAGGGAAGTAAAAAACATGTCCCAGCAGGACCTATCGTCTGCTGCGGGCGTATCACTGGGACTTATCCAACAGATAGAACAAGGGAGGCACAACAACCCCTCCATCAATGTCCTGGGAAAAATAGCCGATGTCCTTGACGTTGACGTTATTCACCTGATCAAGGATTTTACTGTAGCAAAGGTCCCGCAGGGTAATGTTGAAAGCCTTAAAAAGAAAGCCAAACTGACCTATATCCCTATATTCGATGATATCCCTACTGATGATGACCTAAAATCGATGAGCTCCTCAAAGGTCAAAGCATTAGCACCCGTGCTCAACAGCCGGGCGGACTATATACTGCATCTGACCAAGAACTATAAGCTCGGCGCCACTGTTCGGCAAGACGATAATGTGGCCATACGCAAGGCAACTTTTTTAAAAAGCAGATCCATATATTTATTCCAAACAAAAGATAAGAGCTATCACATAGGCGTCTGTAACGTATACGATAACAAAAAAGCTTTCCTTATGGGACAGACCGCAAACGATGCTCCAATGGAATATAATAAAAAGGATATAACTGTCATAGGAGAGGTCGTGGGCTGGGTGAAAAGTCCAAAGAACGATTCACTGCCGTTGCCAAAGGTTAATTTATAAGAAGGAGAATAAAATGAGCATTGGATCAAGAATAAAGAAATACAGGGAAATAAGAAATATGTCGCAGCAGGACCTTTCCTCGGCGGCAGGAGTATCGCTCGGGCTTATCCAGCAGATAGAACAGGGCAGGCATAATAATCCGTCCATCAATGTCCTTGATAAGATCGCTGTTGTGCTTGAAGTAGACGTAATACATCTCATTAGGGATGTCATCGACTCAAAACCCGCCAAAAATGAGATGAAGGGCCAGGATAAAAAGGCAAGGATCAGCTATATGCCGCTGTTCGATCATATCCCAACAGAAGAAGAGATCAATAAAATGAATAACGTAAAAACGCTTGCCGTAATGCCGCCCAATAAACCTGATTTTGCGATCGAATTGGTAGGCAAAGGGAATTTTGAAGCCGGTGCGGCAAGAAAAAGAGATCTTGTCAGTATGCGGAAAGTAAAATATTTGAAAGATACTAATGTCTATGTTTTTGTAACAAAAAACGACAAGGTCACGCATGTAGGGATGTGTAAGATATATGAGGGGAACAAAGTGTTCCTGCGCGGCCAGAGCGGCGGCGAAGCTCCCATAGAATATAAAAAGAACGATATTAGGATAGTTGGCGAAGTCGTAAGCTGGGTAAAAAGCCCGTCTAATGACGCTGTTCCTTTAAAAAAGATCCCTATTTAAGCGTCATAGTATACTTGTCGATCAATCTACTGGGGTAATATGACAGTTTTGCGCGACGAAGACCTGCATCCCCAAGGTCCTGCTCACGGTTGATATATTTACAGTCTGACAGTTCTTCAGAGAACTTCTGGTTTATGAACTGAGCCAAACCGGCAAATTTTGGACTGGCAACTTCAATATACACGACAGCCGTATCCTTATCAATTTTCTCCCCTATCGTAAATGCTTCGATCTTATCTCCCACAAAAACGACCAGCCCTTGCAATTCCAGCTTATCAAAATTATGAAGCGCCTCTCTTATAGGCTCATCAATGCACAACCCTTTCTTCTCCGCCTTCCACCTTTCCAGCAGATCAAGGCATTTAGGTATATGCGCTAAGGTAAGTTCTGCACAATTCGACTTATACTCGCGCTTGAACTTACTTATCCTGTTCCTCTTGCCGTCAAACCTCTTGCCCTTTAGTTCAATAAGCTCCTTGGTAAGATAAATATAATCAAAGTTATCCCTATCTTCCTTGATCACATACTCTTTCTTTTTCAGAAACGGCGCAACAAACTCTTTATTAAGTTTAATTAGCCTGGGTTTATATCCTTTTTCTATTAAATGATCCGCGCATATCCTGACCGTTTCCTCTATTTTATTGCCGCCGATCGGTTCGCGAAAGCACAGTTCATCTCCTGATCCATTAGCCAAGACGCACAGATTGCCGTTGATCTTTGTTATTCTGGACTCTCCGCACTTTCTCCAACAGAAAAAATTTGCGAATGTGTACTCAGAGGACGATGGGCGATCATTTGCGAGATATAAATCAAATACTTCTTTATCATCGATGGTGATATCGCGGAATTCCGGGAAGATGGGGACAGGATCGGAAGACATTAGTCTTTATGCCAGATCATGGGGGTACAGGCTTTCTTATCGCTGCATCCCTTGCACCACATGCCGTTCTTTGCAAACATCTTCGGCTTTGTCTTGGAGATCTTAAATCCCATTTTTACGTAAAAGCTGGGATTGACGGTATTTAAATAAACATCGTATTTCGCTATTTTAACGGCTTTGGATACCAGCATGCCGCCGATGCCGCAATTGCGCCATCCGTCCTTAACGGTAACGCTGGAAAGCTCATGGGCTTTCTGAGCCTTAAAGGTCTTTAGGCGCGCCATTCCGATAAGGTTCTCGCCGCGTATGGCAATAAGGCATTCACCGGCCTTGAATCTTGGGGTGATCATACGGGATTCCTTAGCCAGGTTAACTACCTTCTTTACGTCTTTCTTTAAAGCTTTTCTTATTTCTATGTCTATTGTCATAATATTTAGATCAACCAGCTGTACGAAGCGGTTGTACTATCCCTCCCAATTGCTATATCAAACATTTGGCCGTCCATAACCTCATACCCTAAACCCGCAGACAGCGACTGCAGCGAAACATCCGAAGCCGAGCCGCTTACGCCGCCCCGGAGCACCAGAGAATCCGTCATTTTTCCTTCTACGCCAGCCTGATAAGAGAACACTGTCCCGTCCCGGCGAAGATCAAGTGCGGCATTTAGCCCGCCGTCCATCAGCTTCCAGGCAAAACCGCCTTCAAGATACCGGCTTCGCGGAGTTTCAGGGGAACCGTCATCATATGTCATAGGTGTGCTCACGGCATCCTGCACCACAAAACCCCAGGAGAACCATTCGCTTACTTTGTGAAGCAGCCCTATGTCCGAAGAAGTAGCAACGCCTCTTCTTGTCGGGTAAATAAAAGCCTGCGATTTAACGTTCAATCCCAGCGCAAAACCCTTAAATATTTCTCTGGAATAAGCCGCATAAGCTGTACGCCAGGCAAATGAAGTATAGGATCCTCTTAGAAGGGCCACTCCCCATGCGGATGCATCCTCAAATGTCCCCATGTAGCCGCCGCCCGCTCCCCTGGCATTACTCATCACATTGCCATAGAACCCAACTTCCTGTCCTGTGCCATAGCAAATACCTGCGGGATTTATAGAGATACCATTGATGTCATCTGATATAGCAATGAAAGCGCCTCCCATACCGGAAGGTCTCGCTAGGCCGGAAGCAAAAGCTGCCCCGGAAAGCAAAAATACTAAAATAAGGGGGAACAAAAAGAGTTTTTTCATGCAACGCGCATTTTACCATATTTTCGAAGGAAAGTCCAGCAGCTATCTGATTTTGCCTATTTGACGCGAATTATTAGGATCGGGGTGTTCATTTTTTCTTGACCTTCTTGATTATCGCCTTGGCAAGCGAGACCGCGGACACGGCGTCCTTTGAATAATTGGTCCCTATCTTGTCGGCATAATTCTTCGTCACGGCAGCCCCCCCTACCATCACTGGTATGTTGAGCCTCACCCTTTGGAGGGCTTCCTTTACCGCTTTCATCTCCGGCATGGTAGTGGTAAGAAGAGCTGAAAGCGCTATGACATCAGCCTTCTCTCTTATTGCCGCCTCAACTATCGCTTCGGCGGGAACATCCTTGCCCATATCGATCACCTTAAAACCGTGGTTGGCAAGCAGCAGGATAACTATATTCTTGCCGATATCATGTATATCGCCGTGGACGGTGGCTATAACGACTGTTCCCAGTTTTTTGGACTTTTTCTTCTTTAGATATTTCTCGGCTATATCAAAACCCGCCTTCATTGCGGCCGCAGAAGAAACGACTTCGGGCAGGAAATATTCGCCGGCAGAGAATTTTTTTCCCACTACTTCCAGTCCTGCCACCAGCGCCTTATCCATAACATCCTGGGGGTTATACTTGAATCCTATGGCTTTCTTTACAAGCGACTCCGACTCTTCCACATCGCCGTCTATCACCGAATTTTTGATCTTGCCAAGAACGTTCGCCTTTTTGACCTCAACCTTTTTCCTTGCTGCCTTTTCTTTTACCGCTTTTGCCTGCCGTTTAACTTCGATCTTGCTGATATTCTTCATTTTCGGAGCTTTAAGACCTCTGGCGATCTTCATGGCAACAGGTTCGAGCGGATCCATGATAACCGCGTCGACCCCTGCCTTTCGCGCCATATAAAGATATGTCTGGTTTATCGCTTTTCTATCAGGCAGTCCGTGGGACACATTACTTATCCCCAGGGAAGTCTTCGCTTTCAACCTGTTCTTGACCGATTTCAGCGCCTCCAACGTTTCGATAGGAGCGCTTTTATCCACACCCATCGTCATAACAAGAGTGTCGATAAATATCTCTTCTTTCGGAAAACCTATCTCTCCTGCCGCACTTAATATTTTTTTAGCTATCTTGAACTTGGCCCCGGCCTCATCCGGGACACCCTTATCATCAAGGGTAAGCCCTATTACGGCAGCGCCGTATTTTTTCGCCATCGGAAGCACACTTTTAAGATCTTTTTGCTTTCCGGTCGTGGAATTTAAGAGGGGCTTGCCGGGAAAGTGCTTTAATGCTTCCTCTATTACTTTATGGCTCGGGCTGTCGATCGATACCGGCAGGTCGCTAGATGCAGATACGGCATGTAAAGCCTTTTTGATAAAAGAGATCCCGTCTATACCGGCCACCGACACGTTCACATCCAGGAGATCCGCTCCCGCCGCACTCTGAAATCTCGCGAACTCGCGTATAAGCGTTGTCTTGCCGTGTTCTATTTCGCCGCGAAGGTCCTTGTTGCCGGTAGGATTGATCCTCTCGCCTATGATAAGCAGTTTCTTTGGGTCAACATTCACGACCCTTGTTCGGCTGGCGAACCTTACTGGGAAAACTTTCTTTCTGGGCGTTGGCTTTCTTTTGCCGATGGCTAATGCCAGCGCCAGGATGTGCCCCGGTGTTGTACCGCAGCAGCCGCCGATGATATTGGCGCCCATAGCAGCGAATTTTTTTCCGAAGCCGGCGAATTGCTCCGGCGTCATATTATAAACAGCGCCCCCTGCCTCATCCACCTCCGGAAGCCCCGCATTCGGCATGGCAAATATGGGCTTGTTCGTGGAATTGACATATCTTTCGATCGATGTCAGCAGTTCTTTCGGACCGCCGCTGCAGTTAGCGCCTATTACATCCACGCCAAGCGATTCAAAGACAACGGAAGCAACTTCGGGAGGCGTCCCCGTGATAGTCCTGTCCCTATCCTCATAGGTCATGCTGACAATGACGGGCAAGTTCGTATTCTCTTTTACGGCAATAATGGCCGCCCTTGCCTCCTGAATATCCGAGATCGTCTCGATACAGACAATATCCACGCCCGCCTCAGCAAAAGAGAGCGCCATTTCTTTATACATCTCGACCGCCCCGTCAAAGCTCAGGTCCCCGAGCGGCTCGATCATTTTTCCGATCGGCCCCATGGACCCGGCAATAAGCGCGTCAGATCCTTCTGTTTCCCTGACTATCTTTATGATCTGGGCGGCGGAAAGTATCACCTTCCTTACTTCTTCCGCATGTCCGTACTCGCCAAGCTTGTAGCGGTTGGCGCCAAAAGTATTGGTCTCGATTATATCGGCGCCTGACCTTATATACTCACGGTGGATCTGCTCTATAAGTTCCGGCTGATCAACACTTAAATATTCAAAGCACTCGCCGGGACGGACCCCCTCATTAAGGAGGAGCGTTCCCATGGCGCCGTCCATTATCAGCGTTTTCCTTTTTAATACATCCAATACATTGCTCATTGTTACCAGCCTTCTTATTTTGTTATATCTAATCTTAGAACAATTGCGTCCTCGACGGGCTTATTGTAATACTCTTTTCTCTTTCTGACCTCTTTAAAATCGTATTTCGAATATAAACTTCTTGCTTTTTTATTGGACTCCCGGACCTCAAGCTGTATCCACTTAAGATCGATCTTCCTTGCCTCTTCCAGAACGAATTCGACAAGCTCCCTGCCGATCCCCTGGCCCCTGAACTTTTCTCTCACCGCCAGATTGGAAATATGCCCTTCATCCATGACATGCTCAAAAATTATGTATCCCGACAAATGGCCGTCAACCTTCGCGACAAGGATGCTTTTATTATCTTTTCCAAGATATTCTTCGAATTGTGATATGGTCCAAGGGTTTAAAAAGGTATGCTGCTCGATCTCCACTATAGCGGGGATTTCTTCTTTTATCAACGGTTCGATCAAGACGTTCATGCTGCGCGATTATAGCAGATAGAAAGAGCTCTAACAAACCATATAATTTACTGCTATAACGCCAAATTTCAAGCATACGAGGAATGCTCTCTTGCCCTAAGTGTAACCTTGCTGTAAAATCAATCCGTTGAATTAACTTAAGGAGGCCGATAATGAGCAATGCAAAAGATGTTAACGATCAAAATTTCGAACAGGAAGTGATCAAATCTGACACTCCCGTTCTTGTTGATTTCTGGGCGGCATGGTGCGGACCGTGCAGGATGATCGCCCCCGTGATCGATGCGGTAGCGGAGCAATATGGAGGCAAGCTGAAAGTAATGAAGCTTAATGTGGATGACAACCCAAAAACAGCGGGAAGCTTCGCGGTCATGAGCATTCCAACCCTTGCTTTGTTCAAGAACGGTAAAGAGATCGAAAGATTCATCGGGTTAATGTCAAAAGAGGACCTCGTTAAAAAACTAGACAAACACGTTTAATGATCCACCGCTATAAAATAGTGATCACGGGCATCGTCCAGGGAGTAGGCTACCGGCCTTTCATATACACCCTTGCTGAAAAGCTCAATATCAAAGGATGGGTCTCCAATTCAAGGACAGGCGTGGTCATTGATGTGGAAGGGCCCGCATCAAAGGTCAATAAATTCATAAAGCTTATTAAAAGTTCTTACCCTCCCCTGGCAAGACCCGAAGCATTTATCACGAGCAAGCTAAAACCTGCGGGATATAGAACTTTCGATGTAAAGGAAAGCATCACTTCCGATGAAAAGTCTGTTCTTGTCTCTCCTGACTTCACCATTTGTGATGATTGCTTAAAAGAGATACGGTCAAAAAAAGACAGACGACACAGCTATCCGTTCACGACATGCACGAACTGCGGCCCCAGATTCTCCATCATAAAAGATACGCCTTATGACCGGAACAGGACCACAATGAACAAGTTTAATATGTGTGAGGAGTGCGGTTCGGAATATAAAGACCCGAGGAACAGAAGATTTCACGCGGAGCCGAACGCCTGCGAGACTTGCGGCCCGCACTATACGCTTTACAAGATCGGGAAAAAAGTAAGCTACCTTAAAATGGACGATCCGATAGAAAAAATGATCAAACTATTAAAGGCCGGAAAGATCGTTGCAGTAAAAGGTATCGGGGGGTTCCTTCTCGTCTGCGATGCAACGAACGATAAAACAGTGCAAAATCTGAGAATTAAAAAAGACAGGAATGAAAAACCTTTCGCAATAATGACACTTAATGTAAAGACCGCAAGAAAGTTCTGCAAAATATCAAAAGCGGAAGAAAAACTACTAACAAGCAAAGAAAGGCCGATAGTCCTGCTGGAGAAAAAAGAAAAAAGCATCATATCTAAATTCGTTGCGCCGGGCAACAAGGACCTCGGTGTGATGCTTGCTTATGCTCCGGTGCATTTTCTTTTGCTGGAAGGCGGTTTCCAGGCGCTTGTTGCAACTTCGGGCAACCGCGCCGAAAATCCTATAACAAAAGATCTTGACGAATCCATTGAAGAGCTGGAAGGAATAAACAAATACTTTTTGGACCACAATAGGGAAATATATATGAGCGTGGATGATTCCGTCGCAAGGATCATGAATAATAAGCCGTACATGATAAGAAGGGCCCGCGGCTTTACGCCTGCGCCTATTAATTCAGATATTTTTGCCGGAGACATACTCGCGGTCGGAGCGGAGATGAAGAACACTTTCTGCGTGACAAGGACTGGCAAGGCCTTTATCAGCCAGCATATCGGCGACCTGAAGACCCCGAATAATCTGAAAAGTTTTCATAAAGCAGTGAAGCATTTCAAGAACATATTTAAAGTAGTCCCAAAAGTGATCGCCCATGACCTGCACCCGGAATATCTTTCCACTAGGTTCGCAAAAGGATTGAAAGGAAAAAAGATAGCTATACAGCACCATCACGCACACACAGCTTCGGTCATGGCGGAGAACGAGCTCAAGGGAAAAGTGATAGGGATATCCTATGACGGAACAGGTTTCGGGGACGACAGGATGATCTGGGGAGGAGAAATACTGGTCGCGGACTATAAAGGCTACAAAAGATCCGCACATTTAAAATATATGCCTCTACCGGGAGGCGATAAAGCAAATAAAGAACCATATAGAATGGCTGTTTCTTACCTGAATTATGTTTTTGGAGATGACTTCCGCGGCAAGATAGAACTAGATGTGCCGAAGAATAAAGTGAGCCTCATCAATGAGATGATAGGAAAGGATATAAACTGTCCTAAAACATCGAGTATGGGAAGGTTTTTTGACGCGGTATCCTCTATTCTCGGGATATGTCAGATAAATTCATTCGAAGGACAGGGAGCGATCCGGTTGGAGCATTCGATAGACGGTAAGACGACCGGCTTTTACAAGTTTGATATCAATAAAGAAAAAGGCTCATATATCATCGATCCAAGAAAGATCATTATCGGGATAATAAATGATATTAATTCAAAAAAGAAAAGATCATATATTGCGGCGAAATTCCACAACACAGTCGTCATGTTCACCTTGGAGATCTGCAAATTTATAAGGAAGAAAAATAAATTAAACAAAGTCTGTTTGAGCGGCGGATGTTTTCAGAATAAATATTTAACAGAGAAGCTGACTGCGGCATTACAAAAGAACAAATTTAAAGTTTACACCCACAGTTTAGTGCCGCCAAATGACGGAGGGATATCGCTGGGACAGGCGGCTATCGCCTCGGCTAGGCTCCGAGGACGATCTTCATAATAAGCATCAGGCCGATGCCTGTTACCATTAAGATCGTTTGAGTGACCGATTCCGCAAGCCCCCACTTCTTGTGAAGCTCCGGGACCAGATCCGCAAGCGCTATATAAATAAACCCACCTGCGGTAAACGCAAGAAGCATAGGCTGAATTCCTTGCACATATGAAAGAAGGAAATACGCCGCCAGGGCCCCAACTATAGCGAACGAAGCGCTCACAAGATTAAAAAATAACGCCCTTGCCTTTGTGAACCCGCCGTAAATTAGCACGGCAAAGTCGCCAACCTCCTGCGGTATCTCATGCAAAGCAACGGCGATCGTCGTCACTATCCCAAGCCTGATATCAACAACGAATGCCGCAGCTATTATTATCCCGTCTATGAAGTTATGAACACCGTCCCCTATTAAGTTCAGATAAGTGAATGCATGGATATCGCAGCCAAATTCATGGCAGTGCCGCCACTTAAGGAATTTTTCCAGGACAAAGAAGAACAGAAGACCGAATATCACATATGTGAACGCACCCGCACCCCCCATCTCCACTGATTCAGGAAGAAGATGGATGAATGCGCCGCCGAGAAGGCCTCCTGAAGCAAAACTTATCAAGGATTCCATGATCTGCTTCAAGAACTCATCTTTGAAGCTTAAAAATATTACGCCGGTAAGCGAAATAAGACTGACAAGTACTGTAGCGATCAGGATATAAATTAACATATAGTCCCCCTCTCAATCTGGCATATTATAACACACTAAAAATTATGCTATAATCCACTTTTCTCTAATAAGGAAATTTTTATGTGCTTAGCTATTCCAGAAAAGATAATAAAGATCGAAAATGAGACCGCGATCGTCCGCTCCGGCTCTATCGAGCATGAAGTGAACATCACTTTTATGCCTAAATCCAAGATCGGCGACTACATACTCGTACATGCAGGCTTTGCCATTCAGAAAATAGATGAGGCCGAAGCCAAGAAGACCTTAAAGCTCATAGAGGAACTGAAATGAAGTACATTGAGGAATTCGGGAAAAAGTCGGACATCTTAAAGCTTTCCAAGAAGATCAAAGCCCTGAACGTAAAAGCCAACCTGATGGAAGTCTGCGGCACCCACACCATGGCGATATTCAGGTTCGGGATAAGAAAGCTTCTGCCTGAAGGGGTAAATATGATCTCCGGCCCGGGCTGCCCCGTCTGCGTCACCAGCCAGGAAGATATAGATAAGGTCATCGAGATTTCAAAACAAAAGAACGTGATCATGGCGACTTTCGGCGACATGATGAAGGTTCCGGGGAGCAAGTCATCGCTTTCCAAAGAAAAAACGAAAGGCGCCGATATAAGAGTTGTATATTCACCGCTGGACTCCCTTGATATCGCAAAGGAAAACCCGAAGAAGTCGGTCGTTTTTGTCGGGGTCGGATTTGAGACCACAACGCCCACGATCGCCGGAACGATCATTCAGGCAAAAAAGAAAGGGATCAGAAATTTCTCGGCATTCACTTCTCATAAAACGGTTCCGATCACGCTGGAAGCCCTTTTGTCGCTCGGCGAGATAAAGCTGGACGGATTCCTATGCCCGGGACATGTAACCGCCATCATCGGGAGCGACGCTTATAAGGAAGTAACAGAAAAGTTCAAGATTCCCTCCGTGGTGGCCGGTTTTGAGCCGGTGGATATTTTAGAGGGCATATACATGCTGTTAAGGCAGAAAAAGAACAAGGAATACAAAGTGGAAAACCAGTACAAAAGAGTTGTTACAAAAGAGGGCAACACGACAGCCCAAAGGATAGTGGATGAACTATTTGAACCCGCCGATGCTGCCTGGAGAGGTATTGGAGTTATCCCAGGAACAGGTTTAAAGTTAAGAAAAGGATATGAAAAGTTCGATGCCGAAAAAATATTCAACATTAAAGTAGAAAAAGCGAAAGTGAACGAGGATTGTATTTGCGGAAAGGTCCTGCGAGGCGTGGCCAAGCCGACGGAATGCAGATTATTCTCGAAAGCCTGCACGCCTGATACGGCTTTCGGCCCCTGCATGGTATCATCAGAGGGAACATGCGCGGCTTACTATAAATACGGGAGATCATAGATGGATGAGAGAATAAGACTGGCTCACGGCGGCGGCGGAAAACTGACCGATCAACTGATCAAAAAGGTTATCCTCCCCTATTTTGACAATCCGATCCTAAGGGAACTGGATGACAGCGCGGCATTCACCTCACCAAAAGAGAGAACTGCCTTTACGACCGATTCTTATGTCATAAAGCCGGTATTTTTTCCCGGCGGCGACATCGGAAAGCTTGCTGTGTGCGGAACAGTGAACGATCTCGCGGTCAAAGGCGCAGTTCCGCTGTACATAAGCTTGGCTTTGATCATAGAAGAAGGTTTTTTGATAAGCGATCTGACTAAGATCATTAGATCTGCAAGCGAAGCAGCAAAAGCATCTAATGTTAAAGTTGTCTGCGGCGACATAAAAGTGGTTGAGCGCGGAAGCGCTGACGGGATATTCATTAATACTTCCGGGATCGGAAAGATAGTCGCTGACATCTCTTCGAAAAAAGCAAAGCCCGGCGACGCAGTGATCCTTTCCGGTCCTATCGGGGACCACGGCATATCTGTTCTGCTGGCTAGGAAAGAATTCAAGTTCAAGTCGGACCTGAAAAGCGACTGCGCTCCGCTGAACGGAATGACAGATTCAATGCTGAAAGCTTCAAAGAACATCCATGCCATGAGGGACCTGACAAGGGGCGGATTGGGAACGGTCCTGAATGAGATCGCGGCAGCCTCGAAGGTCGGGATCGAGATCGAAGAAGAAAAAATCCCCGTGAATGAGGATGTCAGGACCGCCTGCGAGATACTGGGGCTTGATCCTTTATATGTCGCGAACGAAGGGAAACTGATGGCGATTGCATCGCAAAAAGACGCGAAGAAGATCGTCAAAGCCATGAAAAGTAGTAAATTCGGCAGGAAAGCTGATATAATCGGAAAAGTAACTGGAACAATGAAAGCAAAAGTTGTTCTAAAAACAAAAATAGGCGGCAAAAGATTCGTTGACACTTTTTCCGGAGAACAGCTGCCGAGGATATGCTGACATGTGGGGATTCCTGAAATTTGTACTTGGTAATTTTCAAACGATAGTTCTTACGCTATTGATCGTAATAGTTGTATTAATGATGCTCTGGTCATGCGTGCCGGTCATATTACTAATGATAAGCAAAAGATTAAAGTCGATCGATAAGACCGTTAAAGCAATAAAGAAGCAAATGAAAGAAAGTTAGAGATCAAGTATCCGGGACAGAAATACCCCTTATCTTCTCATAGATCCAATCGGCGAATTTATCTTTTGGGACTTCTGAAAAATCCCTCTCCCACATGCTCACAAGATCTTCCTTTGACATTGGAAGATAACAGGTAAAATAAGAATACATATGAAAGACATCATTTTCATTTTTCATTTCCTTGATAAACTGGCCGGCAATCTTCCTTATCTCCCCGTCATTTATCTCAGCCTTATCGGGCTTGATCGACGATAAAATATGGAATCCTGTCATTAAATTGAAATAAAAATTCGTTGGCACCGCCCCGGAGGTCCATCCGTCGCTCGTCTCCAGATGCTTTCCATCGCTCCCGTGGAAATCATCTATAGTAGGGTCAAGCTCAACGCCGACCACCCTGCCGTTATCCTTGAACTCAACTATCGTCGGCCACATATGCCCCGGCGCCCAGTTCTCCACCACATAAATCTTATTCAAGCTTTCCGCTTTCAGATCGAACTTGAACCAGTAAAGGATATTCTCGAACATATATGTGTACGCATGACAGGTATCGGAAACTTTTTCGTCCTTGGAAAGACTTTGAAATCTAACAACATCATCTATTTTAAGATAGGTCGTGTCGGCTTCTTCAGCATCTTTATCAGACTCGATCACCTCAACGCTCATTATAAGTCCGGGATGAGGACTCTCCACTTCGCGCCCTTCAAGGGCAGCTTTTATGTTTTCGGCCACGTTGATCTTTACGATATTGCCGGAAGTTTCAGTAGTACCGCTTTGATCGGGCGTAGGCGTCGCTTCGGGCACAAAATACTCGGTAAGGTCCTCTACTGCTAAGGCGCTCAAAAGGATCAATGACTTGGCATCCATGTTTTTAATATAATCCTTGTAGTTATCAGGACTGATAGAACTGTCCCATTTCTTTTTCAAAGTTTTAATTATCGCTTTTTCGACTTTTTGCCTAAAATCCTTTACCTTTACGTTGCCACCGAATTTTGCATAGCGTGGTTTTTTTGATACGGTTGACCATTTAGATGCCCTCCATCCCCACTCATTAAAGCAGTTTGCAGCCTCCGATGATGTCCCAAAAAGAAATGCGGTTGCATAAAGGCCCCCGGAAAACTCCGCTTTCCCGGACCCCTCGGGCACATAATCCTTCCACCTGACCATCTCGACCTCCAACTCACCAATTCTATATACATGGTAAGGACGCAAAGGCTTGCCGGCCTTTTCTACCTGCACACCATCGGCTTTAGCGGTGATCGCAAAATAAGCTTTTTCCAGTTCTGATCTACCTACACTTGACGATTCTGCTACCATAAAGACGCTCCTTTATACAGAAACTTACGCTATATTATCTGCAAAAATAGGCCGGGATTTCAGTAAAATAGGATTTCAGCAAAGATTTGATATATAATAGAAATAGAAAAATGACAGATCACACACATATTCCTGTATTGCTCAACGAAGCGGTAAGCTACCTGAACCCGCAGAAAGATCAGATAATGGTCGACGCAACGCTCGGCCTTGGCGGGCATGCGGAGGCGATCCTCAAAAAAGGCGCAAAGGTCATCGGGATCGACCGGGATATAGAAGCAATTACAATAGCAAAAAACAGGTTGAGCAAGTTTGAAGATAAGTTCACGGTAATAAAAGATAACTTCTCAAACATAAAGAACGCGTTAAATACTTTGAATATCCGGAAAGTCGACGGGATACTGCTGGACCTTGGCCTCTCCTCCCTGCAGATAGACTCTCCGGAACGCGGATTCAGCCTAAGGAAAGACGGCCCTCTCGATATGCGGATGGATTGTTCTCTAAAAATAAGCGCTTCGGACATCATAAACACTTTTTCTCAAGAAGAACTTGAACAAACGATCAAAGAACTCGGCGAAGAAAGATTATATAAAAGGATCGTAAGAGGGTTGATCAAACAAAGAGAGGAAGAAAAGATAGACACTACGTTCAAATTAGTGGACGCGATCAAAGCATCGATCCCAAGAATGAACCCAAAAAATGAGACCAATATCATAACGAGAGTTTTTCAGGCCATCAGGATAAAGGTGAACAATGAGCTGGAAAGCTTAAAAGTTACCCTGGAAGATTCGATAGACCTCTTGAACAGCGGCGGAAGGATCGTGATGATATCATACCATTCACTGGAAGACAGGATCGTCAAAAATATATTTAAGACCGGGTCGAAGGACTGCCTGTGCCCGCCGAGACAACCAAAATGCACTTGTGATCATCGAAAGATATTAGCTATACTCACCAAAAAGCCGGTAACCCCCGGGGAAAAAGAACTGGAAGAGAACCCAAGGTCCAGGAGCGCAAAGTTAAGGGCGGCGGAAAAAGTATGAACAAAAAATCCAAAGCATTCTTTATTGTGGCTATTCTACTATCGCTTTCGGCGATACACCTGACCATCTACAACCAGAACATTAATCGATCATATGAGATACTTAAAATACAGAAAAAACTGGCGGTAATAAGGAACGGCAACCGTTTTTTGAACTACAAGGTCGCAAAGAAAGAATCACTGTCAAGGATAGAAAAGATAGCAACGACAAAACTGAACATGGTCTATCCGAAAGAGATCAAATATCTGCAGACAATAGGTTCCTCAGAAGAAGCCGGTCAGTAAAGCCTGTATTCTGTGAGTTCGTTCTGCATGTTCGGAAATAACCCCTGATCCAGTCCCAAGACCTTTATGGTATTTATACCGAAACCCGCCCAAAAATCATTCTCTCTGTAATATATCAGCTCGGGTTCTCCGCCTATACCGGAAAGATCCGCCGCTTCATCGACTGCATCGGAAAAATTGCCGAGAGTGTCGACCAGTTTCAAGTCCTTTGCCTGCGAACCGGTATAGATCTTGCCCTGTGCGACATCCCTGACCTCCGCGGTGGTAAGCCCTCTCGATCCGGCAACAGCGGCAACAAAATCATCATAGGTCTCTTCCATGACCTCTGTCAGCGATTCGATCTCAATTGAGGACAACTTCCTTAAGCCTGAGAACATATCCGAATGCTTCCCTTCTTTTACGGTCTCGACCTTCAATCCGATCTTTTTGAACAATTCTTTTATAACCAGAAGCCTTGCACCGATAACGCCTATGCTGCCCGTGATCGTACCGGGATTGGCAACAATGTGGTCTGCGGCGCATCCGACATAATAACCGCCGGAAGCCGCAACATCGCCAAAGGACGCCACCACGATCTTTCCTTTTTCCCTGGCTTTCTTCAGCTCGGCGTAGATCTGCTTGGAAGCGATAGCGGAACCGCCGCCGCTGTTCACCCGGACTATAATAGCCTTTATCTGCCAGTCATCCGTCGCTTTTTTGATCTGATCAACGATAGTGTCCGCGCCGGTCGCTTTGCCGCCGAATATTATGTTCTGTCCCGACTTTCCAGTAACAATATCGCCATTTATCTCTATGACGGCCATTTTGTTCGGGAACGAAAATAGAAAATCTTTATCATCCTTTACGAATATCTGGCTGCGGTCAACGACCAGAGGCTCTTTGTCGTCTCCAAGTTTCTCCGCCCCGCCTTTAGCCGCATCTTTAAAATACCCTAATTCATCTATCAACCCGATCTTCTTTGCATTTTTAGCGGAAATGATCCTTCCATCCGCTATCTTTTTCAGCTCGCCCTTTTTAAGCTCTTTTCTGTCAGCCTTAATATCATCGACCATCTGTCTGTATAGGTCCGATACCAAAACCCTCATCATCTTCTTTTGGCTTTTGGTCAATCCTTCGCCGAACATGTTAAAGGTCGTCTTATACTTGCCGACCGAAAGCATCTGAGTTTCCACTCCAAGTTTTTCCAGTAGTCCTTTGATCCTTACAATGCTTATGGACTTTCCGATGCCGCCAACCGTAGCGTTAGGAGGCGCCACGATGTAATCCGCGACAGAAGCAAGATAATATTCCTCGCCCAAAGCCGAGCTTTCTATGTAAGCGATGATCAGCTTGTCCTTTGCTTTTGCTTTTTTCAACTCTTCGCGGATCCCCTGAACGATACCCAGAGAACCAATGCCGCCCTCAAAGCCTTTTATCTTGAGTATTATTCCGTCAACATAAGGGTCTTTTGTAACATCTTTAATGTAGGCGATAACATTATCAGCACCAAGTTTTCCTCCGCCAAAAATGCTGATCTCGCCGACCCCTCCGATAAGAGGGCCGCCTATTTCGATCAGGGCGAATTCTTTCGGGCGGATCACCGAGAACGGGCGCTTTTTCTTCGGGGCAAGATCGGTCCCCATACTGAACATATGGACCGTGCCGCCCGTTACGCTGTCATCATACAAAGCGGCATAACTTATCAAGAGCATCGGAGAAGATATACTGAATCCAAAAGTGGGCCTGCCGCGGTCAGCGCCCGCCCGCAGGGTAAAAGAATCCGCCGTTCTCCATTCCGCGCCGTAATATGTGTGGTTGCCGGGTTCGGACCTGCCGCTCTCAAGATCAAAAGCAAGAAGAACGTTGTCGTCAAACATGTTATATGACAAGCCGGCCCTCGAAGTTGTAGGTATTCCCAGTTCTTTTGATGAAGCAAAGTCCTGCCAGAGAAGCCCCAAAGACAGATCGGGGGTTATGCGGGACATCACCCCGAGATCAGCGCTGTACCCTATCCCGGAAGAACCTATAACATTCCATGCGACATTCTTATATGTAAGCCCGTAACTGAACCCGTAAGTCCCCCTGTAACCGAAACTGTAGCTTGAAATATTTACCGCTTCGTTGCTGACACTTGTTCTCATTATGTTCGTGAAACACAAACTCCCCATATTAAATAAAGTGTAGGAATCGGCATTTGACCGGACCTTGCTGTTATCAAGGCTGCCATATGCGTAATTAAAAGGAGATATCGAATCAAGACCTGCCGGGTTATAAAAAGCGGCGTCGATGTTCCCGGAAACGGCTGTAAATGCCCCTCCCATCCCCAAAGGCCTCACTCCTATCCCGTCCTTGATATAATCTTCGGGAAGCGTGAGCGAAAAAGCGAAGCCGGCAAAGCATACCAGCAAAGTAAAGACCAATAAATATTTTTTCATTAACTATTTTCCCTTAAGTTGTAAACTTGAACGAAGTTGATTATACTATACAAAATTACCATGACAAAGCATGAAATAGCAAGAGTAAGGTTCGCTCCCAGCCCCACAGGATATCTCCATGTCGGCGGCGCAAGAACTGCGTTGTATAACTGGCTTTTTGCGCGCAATAATAAAAGCGTTTTCATACTTCGGATAGAGGATACGGACCGCACAAGATCAACGGAGGAAGCCGTAAAAGCGATACTGGACGGCATGGAATGGCTTGGGCTTAACTGGGATGAAGGGCCCGATGTCGGCGGCGATTTCGGCCCGTACTTCCAGACAGATCGCCTTAACATATATAAAGAATGGGCCGAGAAACTCCTCAAGGAAGGTAAAGCATACCACTGTTTCTGTACGCCCGAAGAGCTTGAGGAGCAAAGAAAACGCGCCGCAAAGAGGAAAGAGGCCCCAAAATACGACGGGAGATGCAGGAAGTTATCGGAAGGCCAGATAAAAGAAAAGGAAGCAAAAGGGCTGGCAAAAGTTCTCCGCTTCAAATGCCCGCAGTCCGGAGAAACAAGGGTCAACGACATGATAAGAGGCGTTGTTGTGTTCCAGAACGAACTGCTGGATGACTTTGTGATGGTAAAATCCGACGGATTCCCGACATATAATTTTGCGGCGATAGTTGATGATCACCTGATGAAGATCACGCATGTGATCAGGGGTGATGACCACCTGTCCAATACTCCAAGGCAGATACTACTTTACCGGGCACTTGGGCTTGAACTGCCGGAATTCGCACACATTCCCATGATACTCGGAAAAGATAAGGCAAGATTATCAAAAAGGCACGGGGCAACTTCGGTCATCGAATATAAACACATGGGATATCTCCCGGAGGCACTGCTGAATTACATCGCAAGGCTCGGGTGGGGGCACGGCGATCAGGAAATATTCTCAATAGATGAGCTGATCAAACTGTTCTCTCTTGAAAAAGTGAACAAAACCAGCGCGGTTTTTGACACTGACAAATTGGACTGGCTCAACGCCCACTATATAAAACAATATGAACCTGAACAGGTCATGGAATTCTGCCTGCCTTTCCTAAAAGAAGCACTGCCCAAGATAAGCGAACTTATGAAAAACAAAGAAGGAAAGGATCATATACAGAAAGTAGTAGCATGCCTGCATGACAGGTTGAGGACTTTTAAGGATATAGTTCCCCTATCGGAATATTTCTTCAAAGATGACATTGAGATCGAAAAGAAAGCTTCCGATAAATACCTGAAGAATCCTGAGGCTAAGGACATGGTCACTTACTTAAAAGGAAAACTGGTCGATGTTTATCCGTTCACGAAAGACAACATAGAAAAGGTCTTCAAGGGAATGGCCGCGGAACTGAACGTTAAACTTGGGACGATAATCCATCCAACCAGGGCGCTCCTCACCGGCCGCACCGAAAGCCCCGGAATATATGATGTAGTTGAGATACTGGGTAAGGAAACCGTATTAAAAAGGTTGAGCCTCTAAGAAGCAATATATCCGATGAACTTATAGGTGAGCTTCGCTGCAACAAAATCAGGATAGATAAGACCTTTTATTGGGGAAAGCTCCGTTACATCAAATCCCACGACTTTTTTCTTCTGTGCGACCAGTCTAACGATATCGAGAACTTCATAATAATCCAGCCCTCCGGGTTCAGGAGTTCCTGTCGAAGGCATTATCGATGGATCGAGGACATCAACATCAAAGCTTATGTAAACTTCGTCCGACAACTGAGAAACGACCTTTTCCGCCAATTCCAGCTTCTCCGCAAAATGGATCTTCCCCCACTGGCCGGTATTACGGGCGAAATCCCGCTCTTCTATGTCCATTGACCTGACCCCCACCTGGACCGCGGGGCATATTTCCAGGACTCTCCGCATGACGCATCCATGGTTGAATTTTGATCCTTCATATTCATCTTTCAGGTCCGCGTGCGCATCGAACTGGAGAACGCTTAAATTCTTGTATTTTTCCTTGCAGGCCGAAACAGCAGGGACAGCTATTGAATGCTCTCCGCCAAGCAGCACCGGGATCTTTCCATCATCCAATATCTTTTTTACGGAGCGCAGGATCTTGCCGTAATGCTCCCTTAGGGTGGTCTCAATGGGTTTTTGCGTATGTATACCGGCCCTGCAGGGTTCGCTGTCAAGTTCGTGGTCATACCATTCAACATGGCCGGAAGCCTTGAGTATCGCACCGGGACCGTTCATTGTCCCCTTCCCGTAAGTTGTTGTCGCTTCATAGGGAACGGGAACCACAACGAACCGCGCTTTATTGTAGGCAGTATTCAAGTCAAGGAAATTGGATGTCTTTTTCTTCGCCATATCATAAAATATTACCCTCTTTTAAGAGGATGTCAAGATGCTCGATTTTTACCATATATCTAGTAGAATATCAGGTATGGAATTCGAAAAACAAAGGCGATCGATGGTCGAGAACCAGCTCATAAGGAGAGGTATCTCGAATAAGCTGGTCCTTGGCGCAATGAGTAAAGTCCCGCGCCACAGGTTCGTTCGAAAAGACATGGAAACTTCAGCTTATGACGACTGCGCCATGCCTATTGGTGAAGGACAGACCATCTCACAACCATATATGGTAGCGATCATGACCGAAAAGCTGGGGCTTTCCGGCGGAGAAAAGATCCTGGAAATAGGCACCGGCTCGGGATATCAGGCGGCTGTTCTTGCCGAGATCGCGGGAGAGCTTTTCACGGTCGAGCGCGTCCCTTCCCTCGCGGAAAGATCCGGCAAGCTGCTCCAGGAATTAGGGTACAAGAATATCACCGTGATCAAAAGCGACGGAACTGAAGGATTCAAGGAAAAAGCCCCGTTTGACGGGATCATCGTTACTGCAGGAGCCCCAAATATACCAAAAACTCTGACCGACCAGCTTGCGGAAGGAGGAAAACTGGTGATACCGGTCGGGGATGTTTTTCAACAAATGCTCATGGTAGCGACCAAAAAGAATGGTATTATCGAAACGGAAGGATCAATAGGCTGCGTTTTTGTTTCCCTGATAGGAAAATACGGCTGGAAAAAGTAGCCTCGCTTCACCATATTGCATTCCCCGCTCAAACATGATAGTATACTTTTTTGTTTTATCGGACTCGCTTCTGGCGCTGAAACGCCCTATATGCGGCAGTAAGAAATAACAAAAACGGGCAACAGGAGGAACATAAAATGGCAATGGAAGATCTCGAAGGCACGAATATATCCAAAGGCAAGGAAAGTATCCAGGACATAGATGACCTTATCAAAGAAACTCTGGCAGAAACCAAAAAAGAAGCTGAAATAAAAAAGGAAAAGGCGCAGAAAGAAGAAGCCATAAAAGAAAAGGCCGCTGCAACGCCGCTAGAACCAAAAAAGGAAGAACCCGGCTACAGCGCCACACCGATAAAGAAGGAGCCGCCGAAGGAAACCCCTGCACAAGGAACTCCCATCTCCATTAAAAAAGAGCCTCAAAAAGAGGAGATGTATGAAGCAACGTTCAAAAGCTACAAGCAGGGAGATATCGTAAAGGGTAAAGTGCTGAAGATCGACCCGTCCGGTGTTCTGGTTGACATCAAATACAAGGCTGACGGACTTATCAAGCCGGATGAACTAACTGATAACCCTTCTGTAAACCCCGGAGATGTCGTGAAAGAAGGCGACATTATCGATGTTCTTATTGAAAGGCTGGAAGATAAGGAAGGCTATGTGACGCTTTCAAAAAGAAAAGCCGAATATGAAACAAAATGGCAGGCGGCATACGACGCATACAAAGGCAGAAAAGTGATAGAAGGAAAGGTGACCGGGGCGGTAAAAGGCGGATTGATCATTGATTACAACGGCATCCGCGGATTCATACCCGCATCCCAGGTGGCGAGTGAAGCCAAAGACAAGCTGGACAGCCTCGTCGGACAATCGCTTCCCATAAAGATCATAGAAATAAACAAAAGACAGGGCAAGGTCGTCCTGTCGCATAAGATCGCCACATCCGAAAAGCAGAGGTTCGATGCGGGAAAGGTGATCGACCAGATCGAAGTGGGACAGGTAAAGAAAGGGACCGTCACAAGCTTAAAGAAGTTCGGGGCTTTTGTGGATATTGGAGGAGTGGAAGGCCTGATACACCTGTCGGAGCTGTCATGGAGGAGAGTAAATCACCCTTCGGACGTGCTCAAGACCGGTGACGAGATAGACGTGTTCGTGCTTGGCGTTGACAAAGAGACCAAAAAAGTGGCGCTGGGGCTCAAAGAACTCCAGGATGATCCATGGGTCAAGGCAGGGGAACTTTACAAAGCCGGACAGATCGTAAAATGCAAAATAGCCAGGTTCGTGAAGTTCGGCGCTTTTGTTGACCTGGACGGCGGGTTGGAAGGGCTGGTACATATTTCAGAGCTTTCCGCCAATCCCGTAGCAAATCCGGAAGACGCGGTCAAGGTCGGCGATGTAGTGGAAGCAAAGGTCCTTCGGGTGCTCCCGGCAGAGCAGAAAATAGGGCTTTCCATAAAACAGGTAGCCGCTGACAAAGAAAAAAAAGAGATAAAGAAGCATAAAGAAAAAGAAGAGCAGGATAAGAAAAAAGTAACTATCGGTGATGTCATGAAAGACAAGAAAGAAAAGGCAAAAGAAGAAGAGGAAGAATAACAACCGTTCGCGGTTAATTAGTGATTTGCGAATCAATTTCTTTGTGTTAAAATCGTTCTTGACCTTTTATGACGAAAAAAGAACTCGCAAAACTTGTAAAAGAAGCTTCATTCCTCACCGGCGACTTCACTTTAAGCTCCGGCAAAAAGAGCAAATATTATTTCGACAAGTACCTGTTTGAAACAAGACCGGAAATACTAGCTCCTTTGACCAAGGAAATGGCAGCAATGCTACCGCCGCTTGATTCTTTCAACAGGATAGCCGGCCCGGAGTTGGGAGCGATCGCCCTTGCGACCGCACTTTCCCTGGAGATCAAAAAACCGTTCATAATAGTCCGCAAAGGGGAAAAAGGGTACGGAACAGGAAAGATAGTCGAGGGAGAAGTGAGCAAGGGAGAAAAGCTGGTGCTGGTCGAGGATATTATGACCTCGGGGAAACAGGCGATCGCCGCTGCGGACAAGCTGAAACATTCCGGGATCGAAGTGATCCTTATACTTGGAGTGATCGACCGCGAAGAAGGCGCCAGGGAGGCTGCCCTAGCCGCGGGATATAAATTCAAATCGGTCTTCACAAAGACAGAGCTGGGAATATAACCCCCTATGACGAAATTTCTGGATAAACTGGACGGGACCGTCAAGAAGAACAATTCGCTTCTCTGCGTCGGCCTTGATATTGACATGAAAAAGATACCGATCTCTCTCCTGAACAAAGAAGACCCTATATTCAATTTCAACAAAGCTATCATCGATGCAACGAAAGACCTGGTCTGTTCCTACAAACCGAACATAGCGTTCTATGAAATGTACGGCACATACGGGATAGAAGCGCTGATAAGAACGATAGAATATGCCGGGCAGTTCGCGCCGGTGATCCTTGACGCGAAGCGGGGCGACATCGGGCACACCGCTTCCGCCTACGTAAAAAGTATCTTTGAGATCTTCAAAGCTGACGCAACAACAGTAAGTCCGTACCTTGGACACGATTCACTGCAACCGTTCATCGAACACAAGGACAAGGGGATCTTCGTACTATGCCTGACATCAAATCCAGGTTCCAAGGACTTTCAGATGATTGGTAAAGATGAACCCCTTTACAAAACCGTGGCCAGAAAGGTCAAAGATTGGAACAAAGGGGACAACCTCGGGCTGGTGGTAGGCGCGACAAATCCGGCTGAACTTAAAAGCATAAGGGATATCGCGGGGAATATGCCCCTGCTCATCCCGGGCATTGGCGCACAGGGCGGAGACCTTCTTCAAACAGTGAAGAACGGAGTTAATAGAAAGGGTGAGCGGGCGATAATCAATTCGTCCAGAGGCATTATTTACGCTTCACAAAAAGAGGATTTTGCCGGCACGGCAAGGATAGCCGCAAGAAAACTAAAGGAAGAGATCAACAGCTATCGTTTCGTGGGATAACTACACATAAGATACCTAAGATATGGAAACCGCCCTCTTTTATTATTGTATGCCGCCGCAACCCCTCCCAAATACTAATATAATTAATATAAAAAGGGTGCCTTCAAGGCGGGGATTACGATGGGGAGGTGAGCAGCGGAGCGATTTCCCCGAAGGGGAAAGCGGAGCAGCGTGGGCATTTGAAGGCACTTGATCTTTTCTTGCTACTTCTTTTGTATCAAGACAAAAGAAGTAGGAAAGAAACAACGGAATACAGCTGCTAAATATTGGGACACAAATGTTGTGACGGCAGGCATCTTAATGGGCTTTTCGGGGATGGCTGGCTTCTACTTTTGAAGATATTCCGCCTCGTGAACTGAAATCACCTGTCACTTTCGCTCTTTTGGGTTTGCAGGCGGCTACAACATCTTTTAATATTTTATTGACCGAATTCTCATAAAAAATACCCAAATTCCTATATGCGATCATGTACATTTTTAGTGATTTCAATTCCAGGCACAACTTGTCCGGCACATACTGAATAGTGATCGTACCGAAATCAGGCAGTCCCGTCTTGGGGCAGATCGATGTATATTCCGGGATCGTGACAGTGATTTCATATTCCTTAAAGCTGTTAGGAAAACACTCGATCTTAGGCATCTTGGCATTCAGCCCGGCTTTTGCGAATTTATTGTAACTGCTCACAAATACCTCCTCTAACTTGTCCTGTCCGCTCGTCGAAGCAACTTTAACTCCTCGGAGTCATCTTTCCTCGGCTTTTGGGCATGTTTTACGATCAGGTCAATGATCGCGTCATCTGTCCCCGCTCTCCTCAAGAATTCCTCCGCAACCTCGCCGTGATACTTATGTATGTAAAGTTTTCTGGATCCGGCTCCGGGATCCCTGCCCTTTTCAGCCAACTTGTTATAAACAGGTCTGGCCAAGTGCTTCATGAGCTTTAACCACACCTTATCGAACACCGTTATTCGGCCTGAGATGCGGCCTATATCATGGAGCAGCGCCGCCCTCTCCATTTTTCTTTCATCTATCTCCGGCCTGCCGTGCACCAGTTTCTTAACGCGCTTCGCGGTACGCACGGCATGCAGTTTCTCAAAACCGGAAAACTGCGAAAAAAGAGCTTTTTCCTTGATGTTCAAGTACTGCTCAAAATACTTAAGGTCCTCTTTGTTCGCCTTAAGAAAAATGGATTGAAAGAATTGCCGAGCGCTTTTTATCAATTAAGATAGGCCTTTCTTCAAGCTCTTAACGAACGCGCCGACTTTCTTTGGCAGCGTTTTGCTTTTGCCGTTCTTCGCGATAATATTCACCACCGCGCTCCCCACTATCACGCCGTCGGAGACCTTCGAGATATCCCGAACTTGAGAAGCTTTTGATATCCCGAAGCCGACAGCTATCGGCTTGTCCGTGGCCTTCCTTATTCTGGAGACCGCACCCGCTACGCCGGAAGAAACGCTCTCTCTGGCTCCCGTGATCCCCGTGATCGATATCAGGTAAATAAAGCCTGATGAAGCATCGGCGATCTTTTTGATCCTGTCGTTAGGAGTGTTCGGCGCGACAAGGAATATTACATCTATGCCCTTTTGCTTGGCCAATTTGGTCAATTCCCCTGCTTCCTCGGGCGGAAGGTCAGGAACTATAAAACCGCTCACTTTTGATCTCGCGGCATCCTCGACGAACTTCGACACTCCGTATTTGAACACGATATTAAAACTGGTCATAAGCACTATAGGAACGGATGACCTTTTGCGTATCTTAGATACCAAGGCGAGTATATCCTTTGCCGAAGTGTTTTTGGCCAGTGCTCTGTTCGCAGCCGCCTGAATAGTCGGGCCGTCGGCGATGGAATCCGAAAAAGGAATGCCAAGCTCGATTATATCCGCACCGGACTTTTCTATTTCATAGACCAGCTTTTCGGTAACAAGAAGGCTTGGGTCTCCCGCTTCGATAAAGATCACCAGGGCTTTATTCCCTTCCTTCTTAAGCTGGGCGAATTTTTTTGAAATATCAGACATTATTTTTTCCTCTTTTTGGCAGGTTTTTTTAAAGCCGCTCTGACCGTCTCAACATCCTTATCTCCTCTGCCCGAAAGACAAACTACAACGATCTGGTCGCGCGAGAATGTTTCGGCAAGCTTCTTTAAGTAGAAGATGGCGTGGGACGACTCGAGCGCCGGGATAATGCCTTCCGTTCGAGTAAGAAGTTCAAGCCCTTCCAGAGCTTCTTTATCTGTTACGGAAACATATTCAACGCGGCCTAATTCCTTTAAATAGCTGTGCTCGGGCCCTACTCCAGAGTAATCAAGCCCGGCTGATATGGAATGCGTCGTTTTGATCTGACCTGTTTTTGTCTGCAGAACGAGGCTTCTTGCCCCGTGAAGCACACCTTCTGTACCGGTGATAAGCGTTGCGGAATTCTTGTCCGTTGCAAGCCCAAGCCCGCCTGCTTCCACGCCCACGATCTTCACCTGATCATCCAAAAAAGGATGAAAAAGCCCGATAGAATTGCTGCCTCCGCCGACGCAGGCAACAAGGCAGTCGGGGATCCTTCCTTCCAGCTCCATTATCTGGCCTTTCGCTTCTTTGCCGATAACGGTCTGGAAGTCGCGAACGATCGTAGGATAAGGATGAGGCCCTACGACAGAACCAAGCAAATAGTACGTATTGTGTACATTGGTCATCCAGTCGCGAAGCGTTTCATTAATGGCGTCTTTCAACGTTTTGCTGCCGGATGTTACGGGAATGACCTTCGCGCCAAGGAGTTCCATGCGAAAAACATTCAACGCCTGGCGTTCAATATCTTCCTCGCCCATGTACACGACGCATTCCAGGCCGAAAAGCGCCGCGGCGGTCGCTGTCGCGACTCCGTGCTGCCCTGCCCCCGTCTCGGCAATAATGCGTGTTTTTCCCATTCTTTTGGCAAGAAGTATCTGGCCGATGCAGTTATTTATCTTGTGGGCACCCGTATGGCAGAGGTCCTCCCGCTTTAAGTATATCTTTGGGCCGCCGAGCTTCTCGGTCAGCCTTTCGGCAAAGAACAGCGGGGTCGGCCTTCCTGCATACTCTTCCAGGTAGTATTCAAACTCCTCTTTGAATGCGGGGTCGCTCTTTACATTATTATATGCGGCTTCCAGCTCAAGCAGTGGCGGCATGAGCGTTTCCGGCACGAACCTGCCGCCGAAACGCCCAAAATAACCGTTCTTATCAGGTAGATCTTTTAACATAAAAGTAATTTTATTCCAGTTAATATCTAAAGTCAAGAATACAAAATACCCCTTGCTGAAGGGCCACGAAGAATTTATAATTGCGAGACTTAAGAGGGCCTAACAATGCTATGCAAACAATGTAAAAAAAGACAGGCATCCATACACGTCAGCCGCATGGTAGGCGGAAAAAAGGTGGAGCAGGACCTTTGTCCTGTATGCGCGGCGGAACTTGGCTTTAGCATGGAAGACTTAGGCATCCCCGGGTTCTTTGAATTTCCAGAAGTATTCGCGAATTTCTTCAAAAGGCGCCCTGCCGACCGTGTTTACGAATACTTTTCGGAAGCCGCCCAGAACATTTTAAAGCTGGCCGGAGATGAAGCCAAAAGGCTTTCACAGGATCATCTTACAACGGAACATCTTCTGCTTGCCCTTATCAAAGAAGAAGGCCTTTCATATAATATATTGAAGAAACTCGGCATAGACGCCGTTGATCTGTTCTCTGATATAGAATCACTGATCGGAAGAGGAGAAGGGACGCCAAGAGAGATAACATTGACCCCCAGGGCTAAAAAAGTCATGGAGCTCGCCTACAACTCAGCCAGGGAACTTGGCTTTAATTATGTGGGACCGGAACATCTTCTTCTAGGAATACTTAGGGAAGGTGAAAGCATTGCTGCACAAGCACTGCACAAAAGGAAAGTGACGTTCGAAAAAACGGCAAAAGAAATAATGGCACAGCTGGAAAGCGGAGGAGGAGAAGAGGAAAAAGAGGAAGAAGAAGGGATGCCGGATGAAGGCGAAGAATATCAGCAGCCCACAGAAGGAATGTTCGGATTCCCGGGGCTTGGGATCGGCGCTCCGCCCAAAAAGCCGAAAGCGGCTCTTATATCTTTCGGCAGAGACCTTACGGCCCAGGCAAAGAACGGAAAACTGGACCCCGTGATCAACCGCCAAAAAGAGATAGACAGGGTAATAAGGATACTTTCACGCCGCACAAAGAACAACCCCGCACTTATCGGCGAACCCGGGGTGGGAAAAACGGCTATTGCAGAAGGGCTTGCCCTGAGGATAGTGAACGGAGAGGTTCCGGATATAATAAAAGATAAACAAGTGATCGCCCTTGATCTTGCCGGAATGATCGCAGGGACAAAATACCGCGGAGAGTTCGAGGCAAGGGTAAAGAAAATGCTGGACGAGATCATGGCAAAATCGAGGAAGATCATCCTGTTCATAGATGAACTGCACACGCTTGTAGGAGCTGGCGGCGCTGAAGGAGCCATTGATGCCGCGAATATATTAAAACCGGCTCTCGCCAAAGGCGATCTTCAGATGATAGGAGCCACAACGATCGATGAATACAGAAAATACATAGAGAAAGACTCCGCGTTGGAAAGGCGTTTTCAGACCGTAATGGTAAATGAACCGACAATAGATATGACAATAGATATATTGAAAGGCATAAAGGACAAATACGAAGCGCATCACAGGGTAAAGATAACAGACGAGGCAATAGAGGCAGCGGCAAAACTATCCGACAGGTACATAAGCGACCGCTTCCTCCCGGATAAGGCTATCGACCTCATAGACGAAGCCTGCGCAAAGGTCAGGCTAAAGCTGATATCAACGCCAAAAGAGATAAAAGATTCTGAAAAGACCCTGATAAAACTGGAGAACGATAAGAAGGCCGCACTATCTGCCCAGCAGTACGAGAAGGCCGCAAAGATCCGGGATAAAATAACCCAGAT
>JBHPDX010000014.1:0-29927 GCA_042577445.1 Candidatus Margulisiibacteriota bacterium
TTAATATACTGGTTGAGGAAGTTGGGGGATGCAGATTTCTGGATCTGTTCGCAGGAACGGGAGCGGTCGGGATCGAGGCCTTATCCCGCGGGGCAGCAGTTTGCTTCTTTGTTGAAATGGATAAAAAAGCAGTAGCTGTCATACGGGACAACCTGGGAACAACGGGGTTCAGTGATCAATCAGAAGTTTATTCGATAGATGTTTTAAAGGCAATAACCCTTTTTAACAGGAAGCAGGCATTTTTCGACGTAATATATATCGGGGCGCCGTATAACAACCCGATATTGGAGGAAACGCTGAAGGCGTTATCGTCCGGTTCAATTCTTAATGCAACAAGTATGATTGTCGCAGAACACAGGAAGGATCATGAGCTGGCGGATAATTATGACAGCTTAAAAAGATGCAGACAGTCCAAGTATGGCGATACGGTCCTTTCTTTCTATAAAAGGTGAATAAATGAGAACAGCAGTATATCCAGGAAGTTTTGATCCCGTTACCAACGGGCATATAGACATCGTAAACCGTGCCTTGAAGATCTTGGACAGGATATATGTTGCGGTGATCAAGAACCCGGAGAAGGAGCCTCTGTTTTCGCTTGATGAACGGGTCGAGATGCTGAAGGAAAGTTTTAAAGGTAATGATAAGGTTATTGTGGAAAGTTTTGACGGGTTGCTGGTCGATTACGCAAAAAAGAAGAAAGTTGATGTCATAATAAGGGGCTTGCGTGCGGTTTCAGATTTCGACTACGAGTTCCAGATGGCACTGACAAACCTGAAATTATGTTCTGATATCGAAACGGTCTTTATTATGACAGATCATCAATATTCTTATCTGAGCTCAAGTCTGGTGAAACAGATTGCCAGGCTGGGCGGTGATGTTGGGAGCTTTGTGCCGGGAAATGTAAAAACCAAACTTGTGAAAGGGAGGAAATAATTATGGAGATATTGGGGTTGATCGACACTTTAGAATCAATGATACTGGACGGTTTTAAAGTGCCGCTGACGAAAAAAACCATGATCGACGAGGAAAAAGTTCTATCGGTTATCGACAAGATCCGATTAGTGGTTCAGGGAGGCGGCGATTTCGTTAAAAAAGTCATTGATAAGAGATCGACGACCACTGCAGCAGCGCCTACTCCTCTCACTCACAAGCAGGCATCAATTGATTATGCGGAGGCCAGAAAAGAGGTAGAAAAAGTTAAGGAGACAATGCCTGCTACGTCAAATTCGGAAGAAAAAGCCGTGGAAATAATTGAAAATGCATATAAGATCGCAAAGGAAGTTAGGATGGGCGCGGATAAATATGCCGATGAAGTACTCGCTAATCTTGAACTTACTTCTGGAAGGGTCCTTAGGGCGGTAAAGGCCGGGCGTCAGCGCTTGAATAAATACACCGGCAGTTCTTCTTTGATGGAAGACGAGTAAGGCTAGAAAGCATAAATGGTTAACTCGAAACTAAAAGCGAAAGAAACCCGAGAAAAGCTGGTCAAATTCATTAAGCAAGAGATCCATAAGGCGGGATTGAAAAAAGCTGTTATCGGTCTTTCCGGCGGCATCGATTCTACTCTTGTTGCGTATCTTTCTGCTGCCGCGCTTGGTAAAGAAAATGTCATTGGGGTGCTTATGCCCTATGAAACCAGTAGTCAGGAAAGCCTGGAGGATGCTAAATTAGTGGCAAGAGAATTGGGGATCGAGACTGAAACAGTGGAAATAACACCGATGATCAATGCTTATTTTAAGAAATTCCCGCATGCTGACAACATAAGGCGTGGGAATAAAATGGCGAGGGAGAGAATGTCTGTTTTGTATGATTTTTCAAAAGAGCATAATGGTATGGTCGTCGGGACCGGCAATAAAACAGAGGCGCTTTTGGGCTATGGAACGATTCATGGCGACATGGCTTGCGGTATTGCTCCTCTTTCGGGGCTTTATAAGACACAGGTAAGAGAATTGGCCAAGCATATGAATGTGCCGCCCAGGATATTGAATAAGGTGCCATCAGCTGACCTTTGGGTAGGGCAGACCGATGAAGGGGATCTGGGGGTAGATTATGAGACAATGGACAATATCCTTAATTTATTGATCGAAAAGAAGCAGCCGGTCAAGAGTATCGTCAATAAAGGGTTTAAATTAAGCATTATTAACAAGCTAAAGCAGAAGATCACGGATAACGAGTTTAAGACCAGGCCTCCAAAGGTGCCAAAATAGCGTAAAAAGTCCGGGTGACGATTACGGTGACGAACGTTTTTAATCGGAACCCAGGTCTAAAGGGGTTGTGTTTTGAAAAAAGATATAAGGGTAGATGGGCGGAAAAACAGCCAAATAAGGCCAATTAAGATAACCAGGAACTTTCTTAAGCATCCGGAAGGTTCTGTTTTGATAGAGTTCGGGGATACGCGGGTTATATGCAGCGCAATTGTAGAAGAAGGGGTGCCTTTTCATAAAAAAGGAAGCGGTTCGGGTTGGATAACGGCTGAATATTCAATGCTTCCGGGGTCAACTGCAAGCCGTGTAAAACGAGAGGCTTATTCCCGGGTAAAGGGAAGGACAATGGAGATCCAAAGGTTGGTGGGGCGATCTCTCCGTTCGGTTGTGGACCTTAATGCGCTCGGAGAATACACGATAATGATCGATGCCGATGTTATCCAGGCTGACGGGGGGACAAGAACGGCGGCTATTACAGGGGCTTTTGTGGCCCTTTATGATGCCTTAAGAAAGTTGGTGGAGGATAGGAAGATAGAAAGGATCCCGATAAAAGAGTTTTTGGCGGCCATTTCTGTGGGGATAGTGGCTGGTGAGGTCGTGGCCGATCTCCCTTATGAGGAAGATGTAAGGGCTGATGTGGACATGAACATCGTTATGACAGAGTCCGGTAAGTTGATAGAGGTCCAAGGTACGGCGGAAAAAGAGCCTTTTAGTAAAAAAGAGCTCGATGAACTTATTGATATGGGCGGCAAAGGGATCCAAGAGCTGATAAAACTGCAGCATAAAGCTTTAGGAAAGTAGGAGGAGCGCAGTGAAGATCTGTATTATCGGAACAGGGTATGTGGGGCTGGCAACAGGTGCGTGCCTCGCCAGTATGGATAATGAAGTAACCTGTGTGGACAAAAATAAACAGATAGTAAAATCTCTTAAGAAGGCGGAGATACACTTTTACGAGCCCGGATTGAAGGATGTTGTAGAGGAGAATATTGAGGAGAAAAGATTGAAGTTCACTGATGACCTTGAAAGCGCTGTTATCGATTCCGAGGTCATCTTCATAACGGTCGGAACCCCTCCAAAGAAAAGCGGGGAAGCAGACATATCGGCGGTTGTAAGCGTTGCAAAAAGCATAGCAAAGGCTATTAAAAAGAGCGGCAAGATAGTTGGCGACGGTTATAAGGTCGTAGTGAATAAAAGCACCGTTCCAATCGGAATGGGGGATATCGTTGACGGGATAATGCTTGAGGAAGGCGTTGACAGGAACAGGTTCTCTGTGGCCTCAAATCCGGAATTCTTAAAGGAAGGTTCTGCTGTCTATGATTTCTTGAATCCTGATCGGATAGTTATCGGGGCTTCTGATAATAAAGCATATAATAAACTTGCAGAATTATACAGGCCCTTGAACGCACATATCGTTTTTACCAGTTTAAGAAGTGCCGAATTCATCAAATATGCCTCTAATGCTTTTCTAGCGACAAAAGTCTCATTTATAAATGAAATAGCCAAACTTTGTGAAGAGGTAGGCTCGGATGTTACCGAAGTCGGGCAGGGGATGGGTTTGGATAAGCGCATTGGCAGAGATTATTTAAGAGCAGGCCTGGGCTATGGCGGTTCATGCCTGCCAAAAGATGTTTCCGCTCTTATACATTTGGCTAAAAAGTATAAGATCGCACCTCATTTGCTGCAGGCTGTTCAGGAAGTAAATAAGAACCAGCGAAAACTGATGGTCAAAAAGGTGAGTTCAGTCTTTAAAAGCCTAAAGGGCAAGAAGATATGTGTTCTCGGGCTTTCTTTTAAGCCGGAAACGGATGATCTACGTGAGGCGCCATCGCTCGATATTATAAATGACCTGCAGAAGTTAGGAGCGAAAATATCCGCCTATGACCCGGTTGCGGAGGGGAAAGCCAAGGAGCAGTTGATTGGGGTGGCTTTTTGTAATGATATTTATGAATCAATCGAGGGGGTAGATGCTTTGATCGTTGCTGCCGAATGGAATGAGTTCAAGAATTTGGATCTAAAAAAAGTAAAGTTAAAAATGAAGACCCCAATCATTTTTGACGGAAGAAACATGTATGATCCTAAGAAGCTCAAGGCACTTGGATTTAGGTATTGTGGCATAGGCAGGTAGTCAATTTCTCCGTATTTGCACCCCTTAAATTTCCCTTTTTCACCCTTGACACGGAAGCAGCAGCATGATAAGATGTTCACACATTGAACACAAGGTGAACATAGCTTATGGTTAATGAAAACGAATTAAAGATCATTGAAGAGATATCAAAAGAAGGCAACCTCACACAAAGAGAGCTTTCCTATAGGACAAAACTGTCTTTGGGAGCCGTTAACATAATTATTAAGCGTCTGATCATGCGCGGCAGCATCAAGACCAGAGACTTAACCCCGAAAAAGGTAGAGTATATATTGACCTCGCAGGGCTTTTCTGAAAAGGCAAAGAAATCTTACAGCTATATTCTAAAAACTATTGATCTTGTAAAGCGCGTCCGGGCGGAGATCGCCAAGATAGTGCTGGAAGAATACAATAAAGGACAAAAAAAATTCGTCATTCTTGGGGATGATGACCTTACGGATATTATTGAGCTGGCATTGAAGGGATTTAATTATCAAAGGGTTGGAGATATCTCGGAAATTGAGGACAGCGATGCAGTGATATTAATGGGGAAGACCGCCCGCAAGACGAACGGTTTCCGCGTTATTAATATTGCGGAAAAGTTAAAGGAATTTTATTGGGGGGTAGACTAATGAAGAAGAAAGCTGTTGTGACGGGCGGAGCCGGTTTTATAGGCAGCCACTTAACTGAAGCGTTGCTGAAGAAAGGGCTTCAGGTTGTTGTTATTGATAACCTTTCAACGGGAAGAACTCAAAACCTGAAGGATTTTGCATCCGATCCCGGCCTGACCGTCGTCAAAGCCGATATAAATGATGTAGCGAAGATCAAAGATCATTTCAAAGATGCCGAATATGTGTATCATGTCGCGGCTTTGGCCGACATTGTCCCTTCCATGGTCGATCCTCTGAAATATCATCATTCTAATGTTGACGGTACAGTAAATATTCTGGAAATAGTGCGGGAAGTTTGTCCAAAGGTAAAGAAATTTGTTTATGTCGCTTCTTCGTCCTGCTATGGCATTCCAGATAAATGTCCGACCCCGGAGACGGCTGAAATCAGGCCTGAATATCCTTATGCGTTGACCAAATACCTTGGGGAACAGATAGTATTACACTGGGCAAAGATTTACAAACTGCCGGCAGTTTCTCTCCGTTTCTTCAATGTTTACGGGCCCAGATCTCGCACATCTGGGACCTATGGCGCTGTCTTCGGTGTGTTCCTTGCGCAAAAACTGGCAAATAAGCCTTTTACGGTAGTAGGGGATGGCACGCAAACCAGGGATTTCACTTTTGTGACCGATGTTGTTTCCGCACTTATGACAGCAGCGGAATCAGGGATCGTTGGAGATGTGTTTAATGTAGGAAGTGGAAATACTTACAGTGTTAATCGATTGGTTGAACTTTTGGGCGGGAAGATCACGTATATACCAAAAAGACCGGGGGAGCCTGACTGCACTTTCGCGGATATCTCGAAGATCACGAAGAGTTTAAATTGGCAGCCCAAAGTATCTTTTGAGGAGGGCGTTAAGATCCTTTTGAATAATATTGATTACTGGCGCGAAGCGCCTGTTTGGACGCCGGAAACTATCAAGGATGCCACAAAGGACTGGTTTAAATACCTGTCAAAATAAAGGAGGAATTTATGGAACATATTTATAATAAAATAAAAACGATCGATGATCTGGCAGAAATTGCAAAAAAACTGAAGAAAAGCGGCAAGAAGATCGTACACTGTCACGGAGTATTTGATCTTGTTCACCCCGGGCACATCAGGCACCTTGAAGCGGCAAAAAAAGAGGGCGATATCCTTATCGTAACTATTACTGCTGATAAATTCGTGAAAAGAGGCCCAGGGCGCCCGATTTTCAAAGGAGACCTTAGGGCGGAAACGCTTGCAGCAATAGGAAGCGTTGATTATGTCGGGATCGAGCATGGGCCTACTGCCATAAATGTGATCAAAAAGATAAAGCCTAATGTATATGTAAAAGGGCAGGAATATAAGAAGAAAGATAAGGATGTTACAGGGAAGATCAGTGATGAAGAAAAAGCAGTAAAGTCGGTAGGGGGCAGGTTAGCTTTTACTTACGATGTTACTTTTAGCTCCTCAAAGTTGATCAATGAATATTTAGATGTCTATCCGTCGGAAGTGCGCGGTTACTTAAAGGCCATAGCCAAAAAGTATTCTGTTGATTCAATGGTCAAATATATAAATTCTGTAAAGAAGCTGAAAGTATTAGTGATAGGCGACGCGATTATCGATCAGTACCACTATTGCGAGTCAATGGGGAGGTCTTTAAAAGAGCCATTGGTGGTGAGCAAGTATTTAACGGAGGAGTCTTTTGCCGGAGGGGTCTTTGCAACAGCCAATAATACAGCCGGGATTTGCAGTAATGTTGACTTAATAACGGTTCTGGGAACTAAGGATACTCAGGAAAAATATATTTTGAAGCATTTAAGGCAAAACATAAAACCCAAGTTCTTCTATCGTGCCGATGTTCCAACAACAATTAAAAGGAGATTCGTTGGTGCGGGGGCGAACAGGAAGCTTTTTGAGGTCTGTTACATGGAAGATTCCCCGATATCGCCGGCAATTGAAAGATCAATACTGGCTTATTTGAAGGACAAGATAAAAAAATATGATTTGGTGATAGTATCTGATTTCGGGCATGGCCTTTTAACAAAGGGATTGATCGACTATATAACGCGAAAGTCTAAGTGCTTAGCCTTGAATGTCCAGACAAATAGCGCAAATGCCGGATTTAACTTTGTCACTAAATATGAATGTGCAGATTACGTCTCGATTGATGAGCCGGAGATCAGGCTTGCGGCAAGGGATAAACATGGCGGGATAAAAGAAATAATTAAAAGCATGTATAAGGACATGAAGTACAGCAACTTAATGGTTACCAGGGGCCCACAGGGGTCGATGCTCATTGGTGAAAGCAAGAATATCCATGAAACTCCTGCATTTGCAACAAAGGTAATTGATACGATCGGCGCCGGAGATGCGTTCTTTGCTTTTACTGCCCCCTTGATGGCCAAAGGAGTGCCGCAGGACCTCACATCGTTCATTGGCAATGCCGTTGGGGCTCTAGCTGTTCAGATCGTATGTAATAGAAATCCTGTTGAAGTAGTTGATCTTCTGAAATATATTACCAGGTTATTAAAATAGGAGGTGCGAGATGTCCATTGAAGATATAAATAAATATTATGATGAATTGAACAAGTTCGTAAAGCAGATCAAGGTCAAGGATAAGAAGGGGAAGGAATTGAAATTCTCTGATGGTGCGGAGAGGGCTGTTAAGATCATGCTAGAGCAGCATGCGGAGGGCAAAAAGGTCATGTTCATAGGGAATGGAGGAAGCGCTGCGATAGCCAGCCATATGGCAGTTGATTTTTGGAAGAACGGCAGGATCCCCGCAACGGCTTTTAATGATAGTTCTCTCCTGACCTGTATAAGCAATGATTATGGGTATGAGAGAGTATTTGAAAAACCGATCGAAGCATTTGCCGGTGAGGGCGATGTTCTTATGGCTATTAGCAGCTCAGGCAAGTCAAAAAATATATTGAATGGAGTAAAGGCGGCAGAGAGCAAAAAATGTAAAGTTATCACATTCTCGGGGTTTTCCCCGGACAATACTCTTTATAAAACGGGAGACTTGAATTTTTATGTGCCGTCCAGTGCTTACAGCCATGTTGAGATCATTCATCATACTATTATTCATTACATGCTGGATATGGTCATAAAGTGGAGAAGTTCGGAGGGCGATGATGATTAAGAGTGTTTTAGTTACAGGGGGTGCCGGATACGTTGGGTCGGTCCTGATCCCTAAGCTTCTGAAGAAGGGGTATAAGGTCAAGGTTCTCGATCTTTATATCTATGGCGATGATGTTCTTGATTCAGTGAAAGATAATCCGGACCTAAAACAGATCAAAGGGGATATCAGGGATGCTAAACTTCTTGAAAAAGAGCTCAAAGGCATAGATGCGGTTATTCACCTTGCCTGCATATCCAATGATCCGAGCTATGAGCTTGATCCGGACATGGGAAAGTCGATCAACTATGATGCCTTTATCCCTTTGGTTGAAATATCCAAAAAGTCCGGTGTAAAAAGATTCATTTACGCTTCAAGTTCAAGCGTTTATGGTGTAAAAAAGGACCCGAATGTTACCGAGGATCTGCCCCTTGAGCCTCTTACGGATTATTCAAAATTCAAAGCATTATGCGAGGAGGAGCTTTTAAAGCGTCGCTCACCTGGATTTACTGTCTTAGTGCTTCGGCCGGCCACTGTTTGCGGCTATTCTCCGAGGCTGCGATTGGACCTATCGGTCAATATCTTGACCAACCATGCGGTAAATAAAGGGAGGATCACCGTATTTGGCGGCGAGCAAAAGAGACCAAATATACATATTGAGGATATGACGGACTTGTATGTGGAAACTCTTGAATATCCCGACCAAAAGATCGACGGCAAGATATTTAATGCCGGTTGGGACAATATGAAAATGAAGGAAATCGCTAAAACCGTTAAGAATGTTGTTGTAGAAAAACTCGGCAAAAGCGATCTTGATATCATAACAACGCCGACAGATGACAACCGTTCATATCATGTTTCATCAGAAAAGATCAAAAAAGAGCTGGGATTTGCCGCAAAGAGGACGGTTGCTCAGGCGGTCGCGGACCTCTGTGACGCGTATAAAGGCGGGAAGATATCAAATCCAGATGATAAGCGATATTACAATATTAAGGTAATGCAGGCGGTGAGGCTTAAATAGGCGAGGAGTTATGATCAATAAGATATTTCATAAAATTCGAACTCTTATAAAAATATTGGGGATTATAGGGATATTTAAGTATTGCCTTTTCCGAATAGCCGTTTATTTCGGGAGGAATATTAGTAATTACAATATATATTATGACAATTTATGCGGGAAAGCTGGCATTGATATTGGAGGGCCAAGTCAAATATTCAAAAAAGGCGAAATATTACCAATATATCCAATAGTAAAATCTGTTGATATGTGTAATATTCATCCTGAATCTCAGGATATAAAGTATCTGTGTGATGCGATTGATTTAAAAATGATATCATCCGAAGTTTATGGCTTTGTCCTGTCCTCACATACAATAGAACATATCGCCAATCCTCTTAAAGCTTTAAAGGAATGGCTAAGGATTATAAGAGAGAGAGGCATGATTTTACTTGTGGTCCCAAATAAATGTAGAACTGTTGATCATAGGCGACCTGTAACATCCTTAGAACATCTTGTGGAAGATTATGAAAAGAATATAGGCGAAGACGATGAAGCGCATTTGCAGGAGGTCTTAGATCTGACCGATCCACAATATGATTTTAGCCCTTTTGATCGTCAGGTGTTTGAACGTCTAATTAGAGATAATCCTATAAAAAGGGGAGTTCACCTCCATGTCTATGATAAGCAGCTCTTAATTAATATATTTGATTATCTTGGCCTGCAGATATTATCCGTCGATGAAATTATGCCTTACCATATTGCGATTCTTGGTAAAAAGGTGATTAAGGGCAAGGCAAATAATGCTGTATTCGCTAACAAGGGAGAGAGATAATGAAAAGTAAAGTTATGGTTATTGGCAGCAATTCATTCTCAGGAAGCGATTTTGTTGATCTGCTTCTGGAGAAAGGCGAATATTCCGTTGTCGGCATTAGCCGGTCAAAGGAAAAGAGCGCACTTTTCTTGCCATATAAGCGCCACAAGCAGGCTGAGTTTAAGTTCTATAAGCTTGATATGAACAAGGATATGCCGAAGATAATTAAAATAATTGACTCTTTTAGGCCCGATTATGTGGTCAATTTTGCCGCCCAAAGCGAAGTGGCGCCCAGCTGGAAACACCCTGATCAGTGGTTCGAAACAAACGCGGTCGCGATCACAAAACTGGCGAATGCTCTAAAGGAGCGTAAATTTCTGAAGAAATATGTTCATATATCATCCCCCGAAGTATACGGTACATGCGAAGGAACGGTTAAGGAGAATGCGCCGCTGAATCCCAGTACGCCATATGCCGCGTCAAAAGCAGCAGGCGATATGTCGTTGTTCACATTTGTGAAGAATTTTGATCTCCCATTGGTCGTGATCAGATCCACTAACGTATACGGGGCTCATCAGCAGCTGTTTAAGATCATTCCAAGGTCTGTAATATATATAAAATCCGGGAAAACGATCGAGCTTCACGGAGGCGGCAATGCTGTTAAGTCATATATTCATATCAGGGATATTTCAAGGGGAGAGCTTGATGCAATGCTAAAAGGGAGAAACGGGGAAATATACCATTTATCGCCTGATAAGGGTATTGCAGTTAAGGATGTTGTAAAGACAATATGCGATAAGGTTGGGATTGATTTCAACAAGGCTACGAAGACCGTGGCAGAACGTCTTGGACAGGACAAGGCATATGTTATTGATTCAAGCAAGGCGAGGAAGGAATTCGGCTGGAAGCCGAAGATATCTTTGGAGGATGGAGTAGGAGGCGTTGTTGACTGGGTGGAAAAAGAATGGGAGCGGATCAAAAGTGAGCCGCTCGTTTATGTCCACAAACCATAGGAGCAAGTAAATGCATATCGGGATCGATTTTGATAATACTATAGTGACCTATGATAATTTATTTCATAAATATGCGCTTCAGCTTGGCTTGATCGGCAAAGAGATCGACAAAAATAAACAGGTCATTCGGGATACTATACGTAAGCTGCCTAATGGAAACGATAAGTGGACAGAGCTTCAAGGGCTTGTGTACGGGAAGTATATGGATGAAGCGGAATTAATGGAAGGCGTGGCGGATTTCCTGAAGGCATGCAAGAAAAATGACGTTAAGGTATCGATCGTAAGTCATAAAACGATATTCCCTGCAATTGGGCCGAAGGTAAACCTGCAGGATGCGGCAAAAAAGTGGCTAAAGGACAAAGGGTTTATCAAAATGTTCGGAATGAAAGGTGAAGATATAGTATTTGAAGAGAGATTGAACGGTAAACTATCGCAAATTAAGGACCGAAAGTGCACCCATTTTATTGACGATCTCCCGGAAGTGCTTCTTCACCCTGATTTTCCCGAAGGCATCATAAAGATATTGTACTCAAAAAACAAAGATTGCGCTTCAGGGGACGTTAAATGCTTCGATAGCTGGAGGTCGATAAATAAATATTTATTTAAATAAGACCATGAAAGACCTAAAAGATATAATAAATAGGATGCTGAAAGATAAAAAGAGCGAAACGATCGCCGCCATAGAAAGCAAGCAGGGCGGGGTAAACAGTGAAGTGTATAAATTGACGACCGATAAAAAGAAAGAGTATTTCGCAAAAAGATATATTGTAAAAAAAGAGGACGGCAGGAACAAGATGAAAACAGAATATTACGGTACATCGTTCATATGGGAGAACGGCATACGCAATATTCCCGAGCCCGTTTGTTATAGCGAAAAGGATAGGGTTGCCGTATATAGCTATCTGCATGGTAGAAAAATAAGTTCAGATAAAATATCGTCGGCGGACGTAAATGCAGCGGCTGATTTTTATAAAAAGCTGCATATGCTTGTAAAAGCAAAAGGAAGCGATGAGCAGCCTATAGCATCTGAAGCATGCTTTAGTATAGATGCTTACTTAAAGTGTGTTGAAGAGAGGATAAAAAGACTTAAAAGAACTAAAGGAACAGATGTTTGCGTGAGCGATATGCATAAATATCTTGACGATGAGCTGATTCCTTTCGTGGAGGAGGTCAGAAAGCATATATTCAAGAATTTAAAGGACACGGCAAGGGAACTGATAAGGGATGAAAGGACATTAAGCCAATCTGACGTAGGCTTTCATAATATAATTAAGTCTCAAAAGGGAGAGTTGTTTTTTATTGATTTTGAGTACTATGGCTGGGATGATCCTGCCAAATTGATAAGCGACTTTTATTTGTCTCCTGATAGCCAGTTGCCGGCAAAGTATCGAAAAGAGTTCTTTAGTAAAATGAACCAGGTGTACGGGAAGGAGCATGTTTCCTTAAAAAGGCTGCCCTATGTTTATCTTGTGTTAGCCGTTAAATGGTGCTTAATAATGCTCAATTGTTATTTGCATGAAGCAGATAAGAATGTGTGTGTTGACCAGCTCGAGAAAGCGGCGTTGAAATTGAATGAGGCAAAGAAGGAATTTAGCGAGAAACTATTCCCTATATCACTAAATTAGATCAAGGAGAACGATATGAGCAAATTAGACGCTAAGTCGATCGAATATAGAAGGCAGATCTTGGACATGATAGATCATGCAAGAAGAGGGCATATAGGATCTGCATTCTCAATCGTTGAGATCATAAGGGTCTTATATGATGATGTCCTGAAGTTCGATCCTAAAAAACCGGAATGGCCGGAAAGAGACAGATTTATATTAAGCAAAGGGCATGGATGCCTGGCGCTGTATGTTGCCCTGGCCGAGAAGGGATTCATCAAGAAAAATGAATTAAAAACACTCTGCGAGTTGGATTCGATCCTTGGTGGACACCCTGATGCGAACAAAATACCTGGAGTAGAAGCCTCCACAGGTTCGCTTGGCCATGGGCTGCCGATAGGTGCAGGGGTCGCGTTGAGCGGGAAGATAGATTCGAAGGATTTCAGGACATTCGTTCTGCTGGGCGACGGCGAGTGCAATGAAGGCACGGTCTGGGAGGCCGCATTGTTTTCAAATAAGTATAAACTTAACAGATTGATCGCCATTATAGATTACAATAAATTGCAGTGTTTTGGGAAAACATGTGATGTACTGGAATTGGAGCCTTTTGCGGATAAATGGAAGAGCTTTGGATTTGAAGTAATGGAAGTTGACGGTCACGATGTAGAAGCATTGCGCAAAGTCTTATCCGATATCCCCCATAAAGGGGAGAAGCCTCTTGCGGTCATTTGTCATACTGTGAAAGGGAAAGGGATCAAAACTCTTGAGGGAAATGCCGCATGGCACCACAAGAGCAGGATGAGCGATGAGTTGATGAAACAATTATATGAAGAGCTGGGGAGCGATAAATGAGAAAAACATGTTTGAATGAAGTTTATAAGCTGGCCAAAAAAGACAAAAGAGTATTGTTTTTTGGATCTGACATAGGAGCTGGAACCCTTTCCCAGTTTGAAAAGGAAATGCCGGAAAGATTCTTTATGGAAGGGGTTTTTGAGGCAAATTTAATCGGTGTTATGAGCGGCCTTGCTGTGAACGGAAAGATACCATATTTGAACACTATAGCGGTGTTCTTGACCAGGAGATGTTATGAGCAGCTTCTTTTGGATGCGGGCATGCATAATTTAAATATTCGTTTGATAGGCAGCGGAGGAGGGCTGGTTTATGCGCCTCTTGGCGCCACTCATTTGTCTTTTGAAGATATTGCTTTGATGAGAACGATCCCGAATATGACCATTATTGCGCCTTGTGATGCCGAAGAGATGAAGAGGCTTATGCCTCAAACCCTTGATCATAAAGGGCCGATCTATATCAGGCTGGGAAAAGGCGGGGACCCGGTGATCAGCTCGCCCGATAAACCATTTAAGATCGGGAAAGCTATATATATGAAACAAGGGGATGATGTTCTGATCATTTCAACCGGCATTACTACAAAACTTGCCCTAGATGCCGCTGAAGAACTGAAGAAGAAAGGGATAAATGCGGGAGTGCTTCATGCACATACATTAAAGCCATTTGATAATAAGGCTGTTTTACAGTTGGCAGATAAAGTAAAGGCTGTTGTTACTGTTGAAGAGCATTCTGTTAACGGAGGGTTGGGAAGCATTGTGGCCGAAATACTGGCTGAAAAAGCTTTTAGCCCTTCGAAAAAATTCTCAAGGATCGCATTGCCTGATGCATTCCCGGAAAAATATGGTTCTCAGGACAAACTTATGGAGTATTATGGCGTCAGTAAAAGTAAGATCGTGTCGACTATAACGTCATTATTAAGAAAATAAGGAGGAGTATCTGTGGGTAAATTATTGAATATAGTTAATGCTTTGCATAAAAAGACAAAAAGGGATTATATCGGCAGGATGACCGACAATAAGGTTGAATGCATGAAGATCGCGAAAAGATATGACAAAGATTATTGGGATGGGGATAGAAGGACAGGGTATGGCGGTTTTAAATATGACGGCCGATGGAAGATCGTAGCACAGATGCTCATTGATCAATACAAACTGCCTGACAACGCAAAGATACTTGATGTGGGGTGCGGGAAAGGCTTTCTTATGTATGAATTCACTCAACTATTGCCAAAAGCTACTGTTAAGGGATTTGATATTTCAAAATATGCCATTGATAATGCGAAAGAGGAAATAAAAAAGGATGTATTTGTCCATAAGGCCCAGGATAAGTATCCATTCAAGGATAAGGAATTCGATTTGGTGATTTCTCTGAATACATTGCATAACCTGTTATTGCAGGATTTTAAACCTGCTCTCAAGGAAATGGAGAGGGTAGGCAAGAATAAGTATTTTGTTACTGAGGGGTATAGAAATGAGGAAGAACTATTTAATCTCCAATGCTGGGTTTTAACAGGCGAGTGTTTCTTCACTCCTGAGGAGTGGAAATTTCTTTTTAAGGAATTTGGATATACGGGCGATTATGAGTTCATATATTTTGAATAGGAGAAAACAATGAAAGCCGCAATATTAGTAGAGCAGAAAAAGCCTTTGGTGATCGCGGAAATTGAACTGCCATCAAAGCTGGAAAAAGGCCAAGTGCTTGTAAAAGTGGTCTGCAGCGGGGTGTGCGGATCACAGATAGGCGAGATCGACGGAGTTAAAGGTCCGGATAAGTTTTTGCCTCATCTGCTGGGACATGAAGGCGGAGGGATAGTTGAAGAGATCGGACCGGGCGTAACAACGGTCAAAAAGGGCGAGCATGTCGTTATGCATTGGCGAAAAGGCTCTGGGATTGAATCGGCTCCTCCGAAGTATAAATGGGGAGAAAAGACAGTAAACGCGGGATGGATAACCACATTCAATGAAAAAGCCATTGTTTCTGAGAATCGCCTTACCGCGATCCCGAAAAGCGTTGATTTTGAGATCGCGGCACTTATGGGATGTGCTGTTACGACAGGATACGGTGTGATCGATAACAATGCAAAGCTTAAAAAGGGCGAGTCAGTTGCCATTATCGGGACAGGCGGTGTTGGTCTTAATATGATCCAAAAAGCCTCAATAGTTGGGGCTGATAAGATAATCGCCGTGGATATATTTGACCATAAACTTGAACTTGCAAAAGAGTTTGGAGCCACTCATATAATAAATTCATCGAAAGCGGACGTTAAGGAGGAGCTCGGGAAGATAGTTGGCGGGAAAGGTGTTGATGTTGCTATTGATAATACAGGGAATGTGAAAGTGATCGAACTGGCCTATGAGATCACTTCTTCGAAAGGGAGGACAATCCTTGTTGGTGTTCCTAAAAAAGGCGATAAGGTGAGCATTTATACCCTTCCGTTACATTTCGGAAAGATACTTACCGGATCACATGGGGGAGAAAGCGCCCCCTCTGTTGATATACCAAAATACATAGATATTTATAAGAAGCGAAAATTAAATTTAAAAAGCATGATAACTCAGACCTTTGATCTAAATGAGATTAATCAAGCGATCGATGCTATGCGCAAAGGGGAAATAGTAAAATGCATCATAAAGATGTGATGTTAAGGCTGGAGATATCATGCGTATAATAATCATTGGAGCTTCAGGATTGATAGGAAGCAGCTTATATTCCATCGCAAAAGCGGATGGCATAAAAGTGGTCGGTACTTATACTAGCAAAGAGAAGGAAGGGTTGATCAAGTTCAATATGCTGACCGATTCGATCAAGTCGGTGATAAAGGATCTTGGCCCGAAGGATGTAGTATTTCTTTTATCTGCTTACAGTAATCCTTCTTGGATATTTGAACACCAAAAAGAAGCGCATGAGCTCAATGTTAATGCGACAAGGCGTGTAGTTGATAATGTGTTGGGATCGGGAGCCCGCCTTATTTTTATGTCGTCAGTTGAGGTTTTTGACGGGAAAGCGGGCAATTATGATGAAATGTCATTGCCAAAACCACTTAATTTATACGGAAAAATGAAGTATGAAATAGAAAAGTATTTGCCTCAGGTTAACGGGAATAGTTGTATCGTAAGGACCGGCTGGAATGTCGGGTGGACAATGGAGAGCCGCTGCGTGATCATGTTAACATATAAGACCCTTATAGGCTCGAATGCAAAAATGGCGAAAGACAACATGTTCTCGATAATCGATGTAAAGGACACGGCGGAGGGACTTTTCAGGCTGGCAAAGAACCCTAATATAAAGAAAATGCATCTGGCGAGCGCACCGCCGGTCATTCGCACTGAACTGGCGGACTCAATAATCAAATACAGCAAATACGGGGATTCGATGAAATATAAAACGGTATCCTGGTCGGACATTAAGTATACTGAGCCAAGAGCCCGCTTGAACCAACTGGATAATTCATTGTCTATATCTTTGCTTGGCATGAACTACAGATCTCCGGATGAAATTATACGTCAAAAAGTTGAATTATTAGATAAAAACGTAAATAAAATAAAGGATGAAGGTGCAAAATAATGGCAGAATCAATTTTTAATACCGAAGATATATTCACTGTGAACTCTAAAGTTATTGAGGAGATCAAAAAAAGAGCATTGGCGTCGCCGCGCAAGCGTTTTAGGCTGTGCCTGCATCATTCGGTCGAGCAGCAGACGCATGAAATGCTCATAGTATTCCATAAAGATACTTTTATGCCTCCCCATAAGCATCCGAAAGGAAAAAGCGAGTCCTACCATGTTATAGAGGGCTCCATGACAGTGTTTTTCTTTGATGATAAAGGCAAAGTGATCGATAAGATAGATATGGAGCAATACGGAAGCAACAAGCCTTTTTTATATCGTTTGTCTGATAGTATATGGCATATGCCGGTGCCAACATCCGAATGGCTTGTGTTCCATGAAACGTATACAGGCCCATTCCAAAAGGATGCTGACGTTGAATTCCCTTCATGGGCGCCAAAAGAAGAAAATAAAGAACAGGTTAAGCGTTTTCTTAGTGATTTTTATAGTAAATAGCAGGGGAAAAGGAGTTAGCTAAAGAATGAAGCTGTATATTCCAAAAGGCGGGAAAATGACCGATCAAGAAAAAAATGATTGGATAATGAACGTCAATAAAATGACGGAAGAGTTCAATAAGAATGAATTACCGGTCAAATATCCGATAGACATCAAAAGCTATTCGGTTTTAAAGAAAAAAACCAAGTATAAAGAATTCATAACGGAAATGTGGCAGGAGCATTATGATAAAGCAGAAAAGTTATGCATGCAAGGTAAAAAAGATCTATTAAGAGATAATCTGCTCATGTATGCATTTAATCTATTTGCCGGTGGCTTGTGGCAAAAGTCACAAATACCTTATTTGGAATCAAGATGGGATGAAGAAAGGTTGAAGCAGTATCTTTTAGAGGACGCATTTATGGGGCCTTTTATAACTTCAGATAAATATCATTCATCAGAACAAAAGATCAATCATTTAACGCATCTAACGCTGTTTGAAGAAAAAACAAAAGCAGATATAGATAAAATGAATATGATCGTTGAACTAGGGGGAGGGTACGGTGGGATGTGCAGGCTTTTGCGAAAATTCAACGATAAGGCAACGCACATAATCATAGACCTGCCGATATTTCTTATTATACATCAGTATTATTTGAATAATATTGTCGGGAAAGAGAATGTAAATTTGATCACCGATAGTTCTCAGGGTATTAAGGAAGGGAAGGTCAACTTGATAGACGTTAGCGATGACGAATCCATAAGATTGATATTAGAATCTACACCCGATCTATTTATCGCGGCTTGGAGTTTATCAGAGGCAAATAAACATACCCAAGATTATATTTATAGCAAAGAGTATTTTAACGCAAAACATCTTTTGATTGGATACAGGCATTATGAGGAAATAAATAAAAGGCAGCCTTGCTCTGACAGCATCAGGCTGACCAAGCAATATAAAAGCATATTCAATGGCAGTGCTTTTTATGCGCTTGCAAAAGAGCAATGGTATAATTTTGCAAAAAAGAGGAGTTAGCATGAAAACTGAGGATTATAGAGATATATCATATAAAAAGCGCGACAATTGTCTCGTGTGTGGCACTAAACACAGCAGACCAATATTTAAAATGTCAAAATTTCCACTTACAGAGATATATGTGGAGAAAAAGGTCACTGAAAAGATCGGTTTTATTGATCAGGAATTCCATCTTTGCGATAGATGCGGACACGGGCAGATCTCTAATGTTGTTGACCCAAAAGTCCTTTACGGAAGCTGTTATAAGACCCGAACCCAAGGGACGACAGCGGTTCCGGCGGTTGATGCATTTCTGGATTTTGTGAACACCATTCTTGATAAGAATGGGATCAAAACGGTTGAATCCATCTTTGAAATTGGATGCAACGATCTGTACGCGCTTAAGAAAATGAGGAACAGAGCGAATGTGCTGTACGGAGTAGATCCGATACTAAAAGGCAAAGAAAGTTCTGTTAAGGACGATAAGATAAAGGTTATTGGGGATTTCTTTGAGAACGTTGATGTTAAGGCTCTTGGATTGAAGATCGGGATCGTCCTTTCAAGCCACACGCTTGAGCACATAGAAGACCCCAAAAAAGTTGTTAAGAGCATGATTGATAATAGTTCTCCTGACACATTGTTATTTTTCCAGTTCCCGGCTTTGGAAGAACTTGTGCAGGATGCGCATTTTGATCAAGTGTTCCATCAGCATCTTAATTATTTCTCGCTCCAGTCTGTATTATGTATGCTTGATGATATTGGGGCGGAACTTGTGGATTTTAAGATCAATCCGATGCATTGGAGTGCTATGATGATCGCGTTCAGGAAAAAGAAGAAAGGGGCTGATCTGAACGATAAATTTAAGGATATGGCCCGGACGAGAAGCGTTTCAAAAGACTATGTGGAGAAGCAGTATCAGGTATTTAAGAGGTGCATGGATGTAACCGCAAAAAGAATTGATGCCTTGAAGGGGCGGGTGGTTTATGGGTTTGGTGCAGCGTTAATGCTCCCGATCCTGGATTATTATACTGGGAAGTTAAGCAGCTTAAAGTTCATTATAGATGATGACCCGGGTAAAAAAGATCTATATTATCTTAATGTCCCTGTACAGATAAAACCATTAAGCCAGGTCAAAGATATAGAGGGCTCAGTATTTTTGGTAACGGCCATAAATTCTCTAAAGGCCGTTAGGGCGATCACTAAAAAACTTATTGAGCAGGACGTTGAGAAGATCATATTGCCTGTTAATCTGATCTAATGTAAAGAGGTTTGATTGTGGAAAATAAAAAATTAAAAGTGGCAATATTGGGAAGCGGGCTTATAGGGACCGATCTTTTAGTTAAGACGACGAGGTCGGATCTGTTAGCTTGCGAATTATTTATTGGAAGGCGGATAGATTCTCCCGGTATGAAAAAAGCAAAGGAACTTGGGGTAAGGGTCTCAGATAAAAGCATTGATGCAATTAAAAGCGATCCTGACCGCTGTGATCTTATATTCGATGCAACATCTGCGAGAGACCATATTCGTCATTGGGCAATATTAGAAAAACTTGGCAAAATGGTTATTGATATGACGCCATCAAAGATCGGAAAGATGGTTATCCCAGCCATTAATCTTAATGCTCTAGGCAAAGGAAGAAATGTAAATATGGTTAGCTGTGGTGGGCAGGCATCCATACCGCTAGCTTATGCGCTTACGCAGGCCCAAAAAGATATCGAATATATTGAAGTTGTTTCCAGTATAGCATCCAAAAGTGCAGGCCCGGGGACAAGGATAAATATTGATGAATATATGGAAAATACAGAAGATGGGCTTAGAGCATTTTCAGGATGCGATGCGGTTAAGGTTATTCTTATTTTAAACCCTGCACAGCCAAGCATTGATATGCAGACAACGGTATCTGCGAAAGTTAGAAATCCGAATATGGAAAAAATAAAAGGAAAAATCAATGACATGGAAAAAAGAATACAGGCGTATGTCCCGGGATATAAAATTGTTGTACCGCCTGTATATGAGGGCAACCGTGTTTTTATAATGGTTCGTGTTCGGGGGTTGGGGGATTATCTGCCAGAGTATGCTGGGAACTTGGATATAATTAACTGCGCTGCAATTGCAACTGCAGAAGAGTATGCAAAAAAACACTTGAAAAAGGACGGGTAAAATATGTCTAAGATCTTAATTCTTGATTCTACTCTTCGTGACGGAAACCACGCTGTCCGCCATCAGTTAAATAAAGATCAAATAGCCGTCTATTCTGCGGCTGCAAATACTGCCAATATCCCTGTTGTAATAATAGGGCATGGGAATGGTCTTGGTGCGGCTTCGCTGCAGGTAGGGGAGAGCCTGCTGACCGATCTGGAAATGCTGCAGACCGCCCGTGAAAAATTAACTAAATCAAAGCTTGGAGTTTACATTATCCCAGGATTTGGAACAATAAATAAAGATTTGAGCCAAGCTATTGATGCAGGGGTTGATGTTGTAAGTGTAGGCTCCCATTGTACTGAAACAGATACTACTCAACGGCATATCGAATATGTACGTGAACGCAAAAAAGAAGTTTACGGCAACCTTATGATGACGCATATGGCATCAAAAGAAGTTCTCGTTGAGGAGTGCCTTAAAACCGAATCATATGGAGCACAGGGGGTCATATTAATGGATTCTGCAGGAGCATTTTTACCGAAAGATGTTACCGAAAAAGTTTCTGCTTTAGTAAAGGCCTTGAAGATCCCTGTTGGATTTCATGCACATAATAATCTTTGTTTGTCTGTTGCAAATTCGATAGCGGCTGTTGAAGCGGGAGCAACTATTATAGACGGATGTGCCCGTGGTTTTGGCGCCGGGGCCGGCAATGCTCCTCTTGAGGTGATCGTCCCAGTTCTTGAGAAAATGGGATATTCGACCGGGATTGATTTGTATAAAATACTGGATTCAGCCGAAATTGCGGAGGAAAAGCTGATGAAGGTTATTCCCAGCACTAAATCGACCACTATTGTTAGCGGTCTTGCGGGGGTCTTTTCGGGATTTGCTAAACATGTTGAGAGAGTTTCGCTGCAATATGGCGTTGATCCCCGGGACGTTTTTTTCGAATTAGGCAAAAGAAAACCCGTTGCAGGGCAAGAAGATCTTATAATTGAAGTGGCCATGGATATTGCGGAACGCAAGAGAAAAGGCCGAAAATAGAAAAGGAGTGATATAAATGTTGAGAACAAATTATTTAAAGGATAAGCTTGGGTCCGGTAAAGCTGTAATTGGCACATGGGCTGTTATCCCTTCACCGGTAACGGCGGACGTGATCGCCATCAGCGGAATGGATTTTGTCGTTATAGATTCTGAACACGGGCCGATAAGCTTTGAAACCGCCCAGAACATGATCATGGCCGTGGAGTCACGGGAAGTTTCTCCGTGCGTAAGGGTATCAGGTCTTGTCGAAGGAGATATTCTTAAGGCACTCGATATAGGTGCTCACTGTATCCATATTCCCAATATAATGACCAGGAATGATGCAGAGCAAGCCGTACAGATGTCTAAATATCCGCCGATTGGGAAGAGGGGATTTTCCCCCTTCACAAGAGCGGGGGATTATTCGTTGGAATCGGCAAGGACATTAACTAAAAAGGCCAATGAGAACACCCTGGTGGCGATACATATTGAAGGGAAAGAAGCTATCGACAACATCGATGAGATACTGAAAATAAAGGGGATTGACATAGTTTTTATAGGAATTTTTGATCTTTCGAAATCTTTGGGTATCGCCGGCGATGTTGAAAACCCTAAGGTCGTGGCCATGTTAAAGGAGATAGCCAAAAAAGCATCAAAAGCAGGGAAGTACCCCGGCTCTATAGTCAACAACAATGAGCAGCTGAAAAAGTTCCTTGGTTACGGCATCAAATATATAACTTATTCGGTGGACTGTGATGTTTTCAGCGGTACTTATAAGAGGATAGTGAGCAATTTCAGGAAGGTCAGCAAATAAATATTTAGAAAGGAGAGGATATTATGGATTTAGGATTAAAAGGGAAAAGAGCACTTGTTACCGGAGGAGCTTCAGGGATCGGCAAAGCCATTGCACTGGATCTTGCAAAAGAAGGTGTTAAAGTTGTAATTACCTCCAGAAAGAAGGATAAACTGGAAAAGACATTGAAAGAGCTGGGTGGGACTAAGGCAGGGCATTATGGTGTTGTTACCGATCTTACTGATGAAGGAGCTCCCGAGAAGCTAGCAAAGGATATTTGGAAGAATTTCGGTGAGCTTGATATTATTGTAAATAATGTAGGCGCTACTATGGGCATTATGGATCCTTATTGCTCAATAGCTGACTGGAGAAAAGTTTTCAGGCTTAACCTGGAAGTTGCAGTAGAATTAAATAATTTATTTATCCCTCATATGAAAAAACAGGATTGGGGCAGGATTGTGAATATATCTGCAGGTGCATCCATGGAGAACAGCGGTCCGGTCTCTTATTGTTCGATCAAGGCCGCATATACAGCTTATACCCGCTGCATGGGTAGAATATTGGCGATAGAAACAGAAAATGTTGTTATGTCGGCAATTCTTCCGGGCGTTATTTTAACTGAAGACGGGCACTGGAGTAAGGTTTTGAAAGAAAGGCCGGAGCATGCAGAAAAGTACTTGAAGGAAAGGTGTCCTCTTGGAAGATTTGGGAAAACGAATGAGATCAGCCCTATGGCGGTGTTTTTATGTTCTGAGTTGGCAACTTTTTGTCAAGGATCAATTGTTCCTGTTGATGCAGGGCAGGCAAAGCATTTCTTTAATGTAAGAGGAGTTTGTAATTAGATGAAACTATCTGATTTTGTAGTTGATTTTTTGGCAAAAGAAGGCATTAAACATGTGTTTGGTGTGACAGGCGGTGCAGTGGTTCATCTCTTTGATTCTGTTGATCGCAATCCTGAAATGATGCCGGTTTTCAATCACCACGAACAAGCTTCTGCGCTTGCATCTGAATCTTATGCAAAGATAACAAATAGTTTTGGTGCCACATTTGTGACAACCGGACCTGGGTGTACAAATGCTATTACAGGAGTAGCGGCTGCATGGCTCGATTCAATTCCTTGTATATATATTTCTGGACAAGCTCGATTAGAACATACAACCAGAGATAAACCCATAAGACAGTTGGGAAGCCAGCAAATGGATATAATCCCTTTAGTTGAACCTATTACAAATTATGCGGCAATGGTTGATGATCCGACCAAGATCAAATATTATCTTCAGAAGGCAGTTTATCTTGCTAAGACTGGAAGGCCTGGGCCGGTTTGGCTTGATATTCCGCTCAATTTTCAGTGGGCAGATGTTAATGTGGATGATTTGCTGTCCTTTGATCCTTCAGAGTTGAAAATGACTCAGATTTCAGATAACGAACTTTCAAAAGCGGTTAAGAAATGTGTTGAAATGATCGCTTCTTCTGAGCGACCATTGATTCATGCGGGCTATGGGATTAGATTAGCTCATGCGAACAAAGAATTTGAGGCGCTTATTCGTATCTTAGGGGTCCCATTTATTTCCAGTTGGACTGCCAGCGACTTTTTCCCAACAAGCGATGCTCTTTATGCCGGACGGATCGGTATAGCGGGGCAAAGAGGTGGAAACTTTGCAGTGCAGAATTGCGACCTTCTTTTGAGTATTGGGTCACATCTAAGCATTACGCAGACAGGAACAAATTTTAAAGCTTTTGCCAGGGGCGCAAAAAAGATAGTTGTTGATATAGACCGAGCTGAGCTGGGAAACCCTACTGTTAAGGTTGATGTTTCCATAAACTCTGACACTAAAAGATTTTTGCAAGAATTAATTAAGCAGCTCAAAGCTTTTAAAGGTGTACAGGTAAAGGGCTGGATTGATAAATGTCTGAAGTATAAAAAGTATAATATGATGCCCGAAGAATGGAAAAAGCAAAAAGATAATGTTAATCCCTATGTTTTTGTCGACTTTTTATCAGACAAGCTTAACAGTGATGATGTTGTAGTTGTAGATGGCGGAGGGACAGTGGTTTACACATCTTTTCAAGCATTTAAGGTAAAAAAAGGCCAAAGAATCATCCTCTCTAGCGGTGTGTGTGCAATGGGAACAGGCGTCCCAGAAAGCATCGGGGCTTGTTTTGCTAATAACAAGAAACGAACCATTTGCTTCTGTGGGGATGGGAGCATGCAGTTTAATATTCAAGAGCTGCAAACAATCGTTCATCATAATCTTCCGATTAAAATATTTATTTTTAATAACGGCGGGTACCTTGCTATTCGACACACGCAAAAGGGGTTTCTTGAGGGAAGATATGTTGGTTCTGATGCAAAAGGTGGCTTGAGTCTTCCTGATTTTAAAAAAGTTACAGAAGCCTATGGGATTAAATTTGCACGAGTAAATAATCACGAGGAATTATCACAAAAGATAGACGCTGTACTGAATAGCCCCGAACCAATGGTATGCGAAATTATGTGCTCAAAGGATCAGGAAGTAATACCAAGGCTAAATTTTAAGAAAAATACAGATGGAACTAACTCGCCTATGCCTTTGGAGGATATGTACCCGTTTTTGGATCGCAAGGAATTTAAAGAAAATATGAGCATTGAGCCACTGCCTGAATCTAAATAAGGAAGGTTTTAAATATGGGAGAAATAAATTTATTAAATAAATATCCACGGTCAAAACGACCGATCGAAGCGAGGGGGAAGAGAAAGCTTTCTGGTGTGGGCTGGTTTCATCAGAAGCCGGCAGAAAGAGATAGTTCCGAGATATTATTTGAGAATAAGTTGTTGGCTGTAGTTCGGCAGTTTGGAAAAGAATATTTTGACGGAGATCGTCTTTATGGGTATGGCGGATATTATTATGACCCGCGCTTTTGGACGGAAACCGTAAAACGTTTTCAAGAACATTACAAATTAAGAGGTGATGCAAGTATTCTGGATGTTGGATGTGCCAAAGGATTTATGATGCATGATTTTAAGAAGCTTATGCCTGAGGCAGATATCAGAGGGACTGATATCTCTCAATATGCACATGATGCTGCAATTGATGATATGAAACATTTGATGACAGTGGGCAACGCAGAAAAGCTGCCATATCCGGACAATTCTTTTGATCTTGTCATTTCAATTAATACTATTGATAATCTTCCTTTAGAAGAGTGTAAGCAGGCTTTGAAGGAGATAATGAGAGTAGCAAAAAAGGACATATTTATATCAGTTCACGCATGGCGGAATAATAGAGAGAAAGAAAGATTATTAAAGTGGAATGTAACAGCTTTAACAACAATGCATGTTAAGGATTGGAAAAAACTTTTCAAGGAAGTTGGCTATAAGGGTGATTATTGGTGGTTCATTGCCGAATAGTGGGATGAATTGATGAAAAAGATCCCGGAGACACAAGCAGCTCATGCAGTTTTATTGTTATCAGGTAAATATGTACTTCAGTTAAGGGATGATATTCCGACAATAGCGGAACCTGGAAAATGGTCATTGTTCGGCGGTGTTTTGGACAAGGGAGAGGACCCTTTAAGCTGTATAAAAAGGGAAATATTTGAAGAGCTTTCAATAAAGCCGTCAAAATTTAAGCAATTATGGTTCGATGATTTTTATGCTCCTTTTGAAAAGCAGGTGATCCGTGAATGGTTTTTTGAGGCAAGTGTCGATGATGCGTGGAATGGGCACAGGCTGAATGAGGGAAAGGCAGTTAAGGTATTTGACTTTAATGAGCTTTCTGAGCTGAAAATACCATCGATCATGCGGAAGACTTTAAAGCATTATCATGAATCAAAGTAGGGGAATGACATGAAAAATCTTAAGGAAACCAGAATATATAAAAGGATCCGGGATTTTCTTCATTTGTTCGGGGTGAATAAGGCCGTTTTCTTTGGAGTGTTGTCAAAGCTCTGGTTCGGTATCGCGGGCATCGTCACTATTTCGCTTATTGTGGCTTATTATTCTCCGGAACTCCAGGGGTATTATTTCACTTTTTACAGTCTTTTGGGGCTTCAAATGCTTGTCGAGCTCGGGCTAACTACTGTGATAATTAGTTTTGCCAGCCACGAGTGGTCACGGCTTGATTTTGATCAAAACGGCAAGATCGTCGGGGATGCGGATTCTTTATCAAGGCTCCGAAGCCTGGCAAAGATCGTGTTCAAGTGGTACATTATCGGTTCACTGATCCTTCTTTTTTCTATGAGTATTGTTGGATATGTATTCTTCTCGTATTCAGGCAGCACAGCGATAAACTGGGTGGCTCCTTGGATAATTTTATGTATTCTGGTATCTGTGCAGCTTGGCTCAACCCCTGCTTTTGCTTTGCTCGAAGGCTGCAATCAGGTGCCCCAGGTCTATTTCTTCCGGTTAATTAATGATGGTCTGCGCCCCCTTGCTACATGGTTGATCATAATCTTTGGGGGAGGGCTTTGGGCGCCTGCCGGGGCCGTTCTTATAACGCTTGTTTGGGTAGCTGTGTTCCTTTTGAAGAATTATCGCAATTATTTAAAGAGCCTGCTGTTTTATCCCGCTTCCGGCCTGAGGTTCAGCTGGAGAAAAGATATATTACCTATGCAGTGGAAGATGGCTGTCAGCTTCTTGAGCGGATACATATTGTTCTATCTTTTTGTGCCTGTTCTGTTTCACTTAAAAGGGGCTGTTGTTGCCGGCCAGATGGGTATGACATGGAAAGTTTCCAGCGCGATCCTGGTGACCGCTTCAATGTGGATATTTACCAGGGCGCCGCAATTCGGCATGTTGATCGCCCAGAAAAAGTATCAGGAATTGGATAAGCTTGTGCTTCGCACGGCGGTAATGGCAACGGGAGTGGCATTATTTGGTGCAGTTACCGTATTTGGTGTTATTTTGTTCTTAAACGCATACGGATTTACTGTAGCAAGCCGGTTCCTGCCCCCGCTGCCTACGGCAATATTCATTTTTACCGCGGTACTGATGCAGGTGTCGTATGCTCAATCCACATATTTGTGGGCACATAAAAAGCAGCCCTTAATGGGGTTGTCCGTTGTCAGTTCAATTATCATGATCTTTTTGCTCTGGTTCGCAGGCGGCAGGTGGGGAGCATTAGGGATCGCGATCTCATATTTTTCTATCATTGCTTTCTTCAGTCTCCCAGTTGGAACGATAATATGGCTCCGTTGCCGAAAGAGTTGGCATTATGACGATGAAATTGCTTCAGAGAGCTATACAGAAAAGAGGGCTTTATATGAAGAGGAAAACACTCTCCATTATAATGACTAATTATAATTATGCTCACTACATTGAGGAGGCTTTGGGGGCTATACTTTGCCAATCTTATAGACCTCTCGAGGTGATAGTGGTAGATGACGCGTCAACCGATAACAGTGTTGAGATAATTAAAGGATTCATGAAGAGATATTCAAATATTCATTTGATCTGCAATGATACAAATATGGGGGGCCTTTGTTCCTTCAAGAAAGGGCTTGATGTTGCCGTTGGCGACTATATCTATACAGCTGGCTCTGATGATAAGGTCCTGCCCGGCTTTTTTGAAAAATCAATGGATATTCTGGAAAAATATCCACAGGCAGGACTTTGTTGCGCGGGAACACATATAATAAGTGGCAAGGGGATCAGTGAAGGGGAGGTTCAGCCTGGATTTAGCAATGTGCCCAGTTATTTTTCTCCTGCTGAGGCGGTAAAATTGGTCATGTCAGAAGCTTTCACCCCTATATTACCGCATACGGCTATTTTAAAGCGTTCCACTTTTGATGAGGCCGGCGGTTATCGTGAAGACCTTAAATGGACATGTGATACTTTTGTTCACCATGTGATCATTTTTAGGCATGGTTTTTGTTACGTGCCGGAGGTTTTGGCGACCGTACGTTTCCACTCAGAGCAATATGGTTTGACGAAGGCCGTAAACCCCAGTTTAGAGCGTGAACTTATTGAAACCCAGATCGAAGCGATAAAGGCTCCTGAATACAGCGACGTTCTGCCCATGTTTAAGCGCACTGCTCGCTTTTCTATCTTTCCGTGGCAGGTTTTTCGGGTTGTGGTGAGTAGAAGGGGAAATTGGGATTTTTTGTCCTTTAGACTACTGCAGCTTGCCTTGTACGATCTATTGATAAGAAACGTTGTGAGAAAAATACTGCCCCGACCGTTAAGGGTCCTTGCACGAAGATATATCAATGGATTTAGGCGTATGAAGCATGTTATAAGCGGAAGGTTCAAGGGTGGCAGGCCGTCATGACAAATAGAAAGACAATTTCTGTGATCATGTCCAATTATAATTATGGGCAGTGGATAGGAGAGGCCCTTGAGGCTATCCTGACCCAGTCATTCAGTCCTATAGATGTGATCGTTATTGACGACGCGTCGACCGATAACAGTGTCGAGGTTGTTGAGAAGCTCATGAAAAAGTATCCGAATCTTTGCTTATTGCGTAACGAGAAGAATATAGGCGGACTTTTATCGGTAAAGCGCGGCCTTGAGGTGGCGAAAGGTGAATATGTTTATTCAGCTTCCTCTGATGATAAGGTATTGCCGGGCTTTTTTGAAAAATCAATGTGTCTTCTGGAAAAGTACCCGGAGGCGGGGCTATGTTGCTCTGATGTTGAAGTGCTTTCTGAGAACGGAGATATTCACCGGGTGCGGAGTGGATTGGGCCCTAGGCCGCAATATTTCGATCCTGCCGAATCAACCAGACTTTTTTTAAAATACGCATTACCTCCAATACTTCCTGGTACCGCAATCGTCAAGCGTTCCGCTTTGGATGATGCAGGCGGATATATGCCCGATCTAAAATGGACCGCCGATCTATTCGCGCATATCGTTATATGCTCCCGGTATGGGTTCTGCTATATACCTGAGGCTGGGACGACCGTGAGAGTGGGAGTATGGCAAGGTGGGAATGTCACGGGTAAATGGCATGTAGATCGCGACATAATTAAAAAAGCGATCGAAAAGGTCAAGACCCCGCGTTACAAAGATGTGCTTCCCATGTTTAGGCGTACGACAGCTTTCTCGCAGTCTTCATGGGAAGTCCTGATGGTAGTTATACGCAACAAGGATTTCTGGGACTTTATGTCCTTTCGGTTATTGCGATTTGCGTTGTTTGATAAATTTGTGAAGAGAACACTATTAAAGATACTTCCTCACCAGTTATATATGCGCATTGCCGAAAAGGTTAAGCGCATCATAAGGAAAGTATCATGGAAAACAAAAAAATGAAAAAAGCGACCAAGGGGTTCGAACTATGTTGAGTAAAGTGGCCATTGTTGTTCTTAATTGGAATGGCTGGCAAGATACCGTCGAGTGCTTGGAATCACTATTCCAGATAAAATCTGCCAATTTCCAGGTGATCGTCGTTGATAACGGATCAACAGATGGATCGATTGCCAAAATAAAGGAGTGGGCAAAGGGAAATATTAATGTGAGGAGCAAATATGTTAAATTTGATCCGAAGAATAAACCAATTTCATGTCAGGAAGAGGTCTCAGCGACTTTAAAGGAAAAAGATAAAGCCAAAAAAGACAATACCCCCCTTGTGCTTATCCGGTCAG
>JBHPDX010000015.1:0-29757 GCA_042577445.1 Candidatus Margulisiibacteriota bacterium
CACGGGAGTTGACCCGAAGACCATATCCGACCTGCAAAAAATAATAATGCATTTGAAAAAGAAAGGCATCGGAATACTCATCACCGACCACAACGTCAGAGAAACCCTCAACATAACGGACCGCTCATACATAATGCACAAGGGCAAGGTCCTTCTGCATGGAAAAGCAGAAGAAATAGCCGCCCATAAGATCGCAAAAGAATTCTACCTCGGGGACGAATTTAAGCTTTAAATGATAAAAATAATAGACAAATATATTATTAAAGAAATATTCGACCCTTTCCTTTTCGGGTTAGGGGCCTTTTCCGCGATACTTTCCTCCAGCATGATCCTTTTTGACCTTGTGAGGGAAATAATCATCCAGGGTATGCCGCTCCACGTAGCAGCGCAGGTCTTTATATACAAAATGCCGTCTGTAGTAGTTTACATTTTCCCGATGGCCACCCTGCTCGCAGCCCTTCTCGCTTTCGCCCGTCTTTCATCTTCTTCCGAAATTATCGCTTTTAGGTCCGGCGGGATCAGCCTTTACAGGATGATGGTGCCCGTCCTGATATTCGGCTTAGCGATCAGTCTGATTACATTATTGTTCTATGAGGTCGCCGTACCGGAGGCAAATAAAGCGGCCAAGAATCTTATGATCGAAACGTCGGCCAAACACACGCCCAAGCTCCAGGATAACGTCCTTGTCCCTGAAATTGTCCATGGCAAACTTACCCGGATGTTCTATGCCAATAAACTTCAGGGCAACATCATGAAGGGAGTTGTGGTCCAGGAATTCACCGACAACCGCCTATCCCAGATAATAAACGCCAAAGAAGCAAAATGGGAAAGAGATAAAGACAGCTGGCTTTTCAAGGATGGGATAATATATCTGATATCCGATGACGGCGAATATAAGCACACTATAAAATTCAAGGAACAGCAAATGACCATTAAATATTCTCCGGCTGACTTTTACATCGGCGAGCGCAAACCGGAAGAGATGAACATGAACGAACTGAAAAAATATATCGCACTAAAGACCAAAATGGGCACGGATACCACCGATTTGCAGATCCAGTTCCACCTGAAAGGTGCGATACCTTTTGCCTGCCTGGTCTTTGCTCTTCTTGGAGCGCCTCTTGGGCTTTCCCCTCAAAGAAGCGCCTCTTCAATAGGGCTCGGGATCTCTGTGCTCATAATCTTCTTTTACTATGTCCTGACCTTTATCTTTATGGCCATCGGGGAATTGGAATTATTGCCCCCTATTATTGCGGCATGGGCCCCGAACATACTGACCGGAGGAGTAGGCGGGGTTATCTTGTATAAAGCGGCCCAGTAAGGTCTATTGGAAGTAAACATCCTGTAACATTATAACTTCTTCGTCCACCCCTGTTCGCTCGATAACACGGCCGGCAGGATCAATGATCGCGGATATCCCGGTATTGGCGGCCTGAACGACATAAACACCGTTCTCTATGGCTCTCATGCGGGATGACTGCAGATGCTGGGCCAGTGCGGCTGAACCGCCGAACCAGGCATCATTGGTGACCACAACGATCACATCAGCGCCCTTCTTTACTTTATTCCGGACAAGATGCGGGAATGTAGACTCAAAACAAATGACCACCCCTACTTTCACATTGCCCAGGTCAATAATGTTGCCGGAAGGATCGGAATGATAATCTTCCGCTAAAAGGTTGATCCCTTTTAATATAGGATACAGAATGAACCTTAGGGGCAGATATTCCCCAAAAGGCACCGGTCTTTGCTTGTTATAACGGCCAGCCATTTTGCCATCAGGGTAAAATGCGACCACACTATTATAATTCTTGCCGCCGGTAGTATGGGAGGTGCCGATCAAATAAGAGGCTTTGCTGTCTTGAACAAGCTGTTCTATCTCCCTCTGCACATTTGGAGCAAGATTAAGATAAGTGGTCACCGCAGTTTCCGGCCAGATAATGATATCAGGCTTCTCGCTCACGATTTTTAAGCTCAATATTTTATGGAGGTCCACTATCGCCCACACCTGCCCAAAATCAAGCTTAATATCCTGAGGTATCGCCGCCTGTATGACCGCTACCTTCACCTTATTAGGGAACTTAAAGTCCCGGTTCATTCTTACGCCCCCATAAATAATGACGGCAAGAAATACCAGGAGCACTGCGGATATCTCCACCTTTTTTGCCTTTATTCGATCAAGCCACTTCCCCTCCTCAACAAAAAGCTGGAACAAAAGTGAGTTGACCACCATTATCAGGAAAGATACCCCAAAAACCCCGAATATTCGCGCTATCTGAGCCGCCGCAAGAAAACCGATCTGGCTGTATGCAAGATCTCCTCCGGTCACTCCGAACGGGCCGATCGACCTGAGCCACTCCACCACCGCCCAGAACAGGGCAAGCACCACGATCTCAGACTTGAACTTATGATGTATGATATGAAAGGCCACAAAGGAGAATGCCCCGATAAAAAGGGCCTGAAGTATCACTAGGACAGCAAAACCTATGACCGCCCAAGCTCCCGCCCACTGCATTAAAGCGTTCACCCAAAAAAGCATTCCTCCAAAGAACACCAAGCCGCACAAAAATCCGCCTAAGAAAGCTTCCTTGGCCGTTTTTGCCCTTTTAACCGCAATAAGCAGCGGGATCAAAGCGAACCAGGCAATGAAAAAGAGATTAAAAGGCGGAAATGTGATAAAAAGCAAGAGCCCTGACAGCAAGGCAAACAGTATATTCATTTATACTCCTTTATTGTGTTGTAACGCTCCAATTCGTTATATCAAAATCCCCGCTCCCTATATCCTCATCCGATCCGTTCACATACGCCCCTGCATAGGTAGTGTTGATATACTGCGTCGACGGACCGCTGTTCGACGGTGAAAGGTTATCTTTCACTATTTTATCAGAAAAACCGACAGTTACAAAGTCAAAGTAAAGCACGGTCGGCGTAGGCGAAGGATAAAGCCTGCCGATATCATAGCTTATCTGCAGCTTTTTAGGCTCGTTGCCGGTCCAGGTAGCGATCGCCTCTTTTGTAACAGCCTCGGATGTGGAGAACGGGCCGGTTGCAAAATAAATAGCATTCCCTTCAAGAACAAAATAATAATCCCAGGTATCATAATAATCCTGATAATTGATCTCCGGCTGGCTGGGAATATCACCCGGCTCAATAAATTCTATCGGCATAAAGGGCAGCTGTACGACTTCAGAGGAATTTATTATTATATAGTATCTATAGACTGAGGGGTCTATATCCTCCTTAAAATCAACGTTAAAAGTAATGGTCTTTCCCGGCGAGAAAGGCGGAGTGACCGTTCTGGCACAGCCGGAGGCGAAAAACAGCATGAACAGGATCATCGCTGCTCCGTATATCCTTATTTTATTCTTTAATTTATTCCTCTCCAACATTTACACTTTACTCCTTTAGTAAAAGTTTAGGTTCTTCCAGAACCCGTCAAAATAAGAGCCCCTTGACCCCGCGGCAAACCCTATAGGCATATTAGGAAATGCCCGGAGCGTGAACCCAACGCGGAATTCTTTTGCATAATCGGAATAAGACGCCGTCATCTCCCAGCAATGCAGGTTCTTAACAAAAGCCACTTCCCTTAAGAGATACTGCCTGGTGGCAAAGTCATAAGTATGCCCCATTCTGAAACGGAACTGTTCCTGCCAGGTCTCGCCCCAGACCAGATCAACAAGAGAATTCGCCGCCAGAAGCTCGCCGGTATTGGGATTATATGTTAGGCCGCCTGTATTCGTAAGTCCTTCGAAGGGGATAAATGTCATACTGGCATCCAGGTTCCTGTACAGCTTCCTCTCTATACTGTACCCGGTATTAACATTCATCCGGATCATCCTGTTCGGCGTAACGAGCAAATTGGTTATTATATCTGACCACTGACGGGTATAAAAATTATAGCCGGTATCCAGTGTAAAGTTCACTTTATCAAGGTAATAAAGGGAGAGCTTTTCACCGATGTTATCATAAGTGCTGCCGGCATTATCAAAATAGAACGGGCTGTTTCCCTCAGAAAGCCCTTTGCTGTAATTTATATTATTCTTAAAAAATCCCCAAAGACTGGTACTAACCCCTAATCCGACCGTATACTGATACCGCGCATCTCCCGGCTCATACAAGTGCTGGGTCAAACCATATGATTGACTGAACATTGTGCCAAACCCTACATTATCGGATCGGCTGAGATTTCCTCCAAATGAATACTTATTGGCTGTCATATGCCTTATTCCGCCCAGCGAAGGCAATTTAGCTTCATGATACCTTGCAAGAATGCTTGAGAAACCAAGACTGAAGCCGCCTATCATAACAGGGTTGAAAGCTATTGTTATTTCCGGCAGTCTTTCAAGGTATTCATAATTATTGTCCGCACTATACTTTGATCCATCCAGATCAAGATACATGTTCTGCGTCATTTTAAGTGAATAAGAATCGCCTTTATAGGTAATATCCAGCCAGGGTTCCATTTTCTCATCTGCGACAACCCCTTCATCTGTGGCATTCTTATAATAATTCAGATTAAAAGACATCCGGGCGTTGGGGGAGAACAGGAACTGCTCATGAGAGAACTTCTCGTGCATATTCTCCCATTTCGGGCTCCTTAAGCTGCGCGAGGTGTCATGATGATAGGTCGTCCTGGTCCCGTCAAAACTGTAATCAAGGCCAAAAGAATCGGTATGGGAGGAGGTGTAGCGGTTATCAAGGAAATTTAAGTTGATCCCCAGCCGCTTTTTGCCGTCATCATAACTATACGATGTACCGGCGCCTGTTTCATCGAACCTGCCTGCGGGAACCCTGTAAATATTATCATTATGATATGAAAGCGCCAGCTTGGAGTACTCATCAAGCTTTATGTTATGGTCCAACCTGACCTTGGAATCATCAAGCCCGGTATCTTTCTCATTTATCCAATACAGATACAGCAGGCCTGAGCTGTTCTCATTTAATATATAATCATGGCCGATCCCATACCCCGGTCCTTTCTTTTCCGTACTATCAACATACAGGAGACCGTAATTTTGTCTATTGATAAAATAATCGAAACTGGTCCTAAGGAACTTGCCCTCCACCTGGTTCTCCCCGTACACATAATTATACGGGCTCCTTTTTTTCCTCAGGTCAAAAACATAAACAGGGGTCCACAGCAGCGGCAGGTCGCCCACATAAAAAGTGTTGGACAGACCGATCAGAAGTTCATCGGGATAATAATCAAAATGCGCGGACCTGACATGGTAGTGTGGGTCCTCATAGTCGCATGATGTAGCGCTGCTCTCTTCTCCGGTCTGGCGGCTCCCATAATCATCGATCCTCCGTGCCGACACATACAGGTCTCCTTGGATCTCGGGGGTTTTGAACACCGACCTGACCCCGAAAACGACAGTAACCTCGGAGGAGATATCGTGGGTTACCAGTTTTGAGGTGGCAAAATAGTCTTCCTTAAGTATCTCAACGTTCCCCTCAAGGGTGGCAATATTGGCATTAAGATCTATGTGCGCCGAATCAGAATGAAGTTCCATGCCTTTGAAGTATACCTTCACGCTGCCATGCGCGGTCACTATCCCGGCCGTTTCATCGTATTTGAGGTCGTCCGCTTTTATCCTTACGGGTATTTCTTCGGCACTTGCACAAAACGACAGAAGTACCAGCAAGAATAAAATTATCTTTAGATAAACGACTTTTTGATGCAAACACAGCCCACACTTTCTTGCAGAAAGTATCGATCCTTGCTACTGCTCAACGATCCTAAAAGCAAGTCTTCTTCTTGCGATCGGGGACAGAGGGTCAAAATCCCTTATTTTCTTCCACAGAGACAGTGCCTGTTCACATTTGTCCTGAAGGTAAAGGACGTCCCCTAAATTAATATACGCGGAGGATAAATTAGGGTTGATCTCCAGGGCTTTTTGCAGATTCTGCGCAGCATCCTTGTATTTGCCGTTAAGGTAGTCGAGCACGCCGATATTATTATAAACTACCGCAAAACTGGGGTCTATTGAGAGGGCAAGATTCAGCCTTGTTTCCGCCGCCTCAAGCTTGCCTGACCTAAAATACATAGCCGCCAGGTTGTTAAGAGCGGCATAAAAATCGGAATCAAGCTGCATTGCCAGCTCAAATGCCTCTTCCGCGGCGCGGAATCTTCCTTTAATAAAATGATCGAACCCGAAATTATTGTGGTCCTGGCCGAATGAGATATTCAGCGCTTCACGGGTCACTTCGCGTGTCCGGAAATCAACACCCCACATCCCCAAAGTCTTATTTTGACCAAGTTCCGAGATCACAACGGCTATAGCTTTATTCCTCAAAGAAACGGGGCCGCAATTACTTAAGACCTTGATCCGTCCTTGGAGCGCCCCAAACCCAACATCCTCCTGAAGGACCTTTTCATACTCTGATATAGCCCGCTCAACATTGCCCGCCGCCTCTAAAGCGGAACCAAGATTGAACCTAACGATCTTACTGAAATCCCCCAGCTCCTTAGGCGTGACTTCAATTGACTTCTCGAACTGAGCCACCGCCAGATCAAAGCGGCCCTCTTCCATGAACGCAAGCCCGAGAGTATTACAGGTGAATGGGGCCCTGGTACTGTCCTTTGCCGCAACCTGCAAATGCTTGATCCCCTCATTAAAATCCCTCTTCAGGATATAAACTTTGGCCAGATCAAGATGCAGACCGAGCTTCCAGGGATTCTCTTCTATCTTTTTCTTTAATACAGCTATTTCCTCATCAAAAGAAATGAGGTGGGCGCTCCTGTTCTTTTCATGTATAGCAGTATTATACGGGTCCAAACGGATAGCCAGTGTATAAGACTCTATCGCCTTCAATGCATCTTTAAGCCCGATATAGCCGTCACCCAGAACAACATATGCGGAAGAATAGTTCTTGTTCAGATAGATCATGAACTCAGCTTCTTCTATGGCGCGGCGGTATTCCCCGCAGGATATATACGCCTCTCCCAGCACATGATGCGCCAGGATCATATTGGGATTCGACCTGATAAGCTCCTGACATTTAGGCACTATGCTGTCCCCGGAGGTCTTATCCAACTTAATGGTCATCAAGTATTCTTCTAAAGCTTCTTCAGCCTGCTCTTTTCGGATATAGGCATCGCCCAAGAACTCGTGAGCAAGAGAGTGTTTATCATATTTCTCGAGGATCTTTTGATATCCAGCAATAGCATCGTCCAGATGCTCATCATTATATTTAATTAAGGAATGAAATTTCTCGGTAGCGGAGGTGAATTCGCCCTTTTGGATCAATGCTTCGCCCAATGCAGTAAGAGTGTCAGCTTCATCGGGATACCGATACAGTATTTCGTGGTACTTTTTGATAGCCAGATCGATCTTACTCGCGTCAATTTCCAGGATCTTTTTACACTGCAGCACGGCCAGATCCGGCTTTATACCTCTTATATATGCATCGGCCAGGGTTTCCCTGACAAAAATATTCTCGGACGCTTTCTTTACAAGCTCCTCCAGCTTATAAATAACTTCCTGAATAAGGTCCGGGCTTTCATTAAGCATCGCCATATAGTTCCGGGCAGCCTCTTCAAATTCCGACATTCTTTCATAAAGCTCGCCCAATATCCTTGAATAATTTTTGTTGTCCGGATTCACCTCAATAAGGTTCTTATAGAGCGATATGGCATCGGGGATCCTCCCTTTTTCCACATAAGTCCCGGCCAGCATCTCTGTTATATTAATATCTTTTATGTTGGATCCCATCGCCTGCTCAAGCAGCTTAATAGCGCGGTCAAAATCCTGCTTTTTCAAATAAAGTTTCCCCAAAATGCTATATACATCTGCCCTTTTTGAGTCTATCTCCAGTATCTCCTCCAGCTCACCTATCGCTGAATCGATCTCCCCGATATAAAGACAAAGATCGGCAAGAATGAGCCTTACGGAAATATCATCAGGCCTGTCATGCAGCACTTCTTCAAAATCAAGAAGTATCTCAGTTAAAAGCCTGGGGTTGTACAACAGTGCCAGGCGGTACCTTGATCTGGCATCTTTGTATTTTTTCTCGATCAAAAGCACTCTACCAAGGTTGCGCAGGATCATCGGATCCCTGGGTTTTTTTCTTAGGTCCTTTTTTAGGAATTCGGCTTTAGTTGCCATGTTTTAATTAAATCTCACTTTCTTGATCAAAAAGGCCAGCCCTATGCCGCCAAATAGAATATTGGGAAACCAGGCTGCCATGACCGGCGGAACAACTCCACCGTGTCCGAGGGATCTGAATATCGAAGCAAAAACATAGAAGGTAAATATAAGCATAACAGTAAAAAGCACACCCCATGTCCTGCCGCTCCTCACCCTTCTAAGACTGAAAGGTATTCCCACCAAGGCAAAAATCAAGCAGGTCGTCGGCACGGAAACTTTCATCATAAGGTCCACGGTCAATGCGGCAGTATTTACCCCGCCCCTATTAAGCATCCCTATCAGCATGCCAAGTTCCCTGCTGTTCATCTCATAAGTGGTTCGCTGTTCGGTAAAATTGACCACGTTCTCGTCGACAAGGACTTCCATTTGATCGAATTTTGCCTGATATTCCATTGACCCTTTTTTATTAAATCGGTGTATCACGCCGTCTTTCAGCTTCCATACTGTTTCAGTATAGACCGCGTCAGAAGCAGTGATGACCCGGGGGAATTTCCTCCCTTTTGTTTCATAGACCATTACGCCTTCCAGTGAGTTCTTTTTTTGATTAACCTTATCAACATAGAAAAAGCGTCCGCTGGCATCCTTAAAAAAGATCTTCTCCTTGATCTCGGGCAGCGGCTGCTTCAATATCATCTGCCTGATTATATTTTCTGAAATATGGTTGGTCCAGGGAACGATTTTCTCATTGGTAAAATAGGAGCAAAAACTGACGATCACGGCGATGACCAGAACAGGGATGCTTATTCTGATAAGCGAAACCCCGCTTGTCCGCAATGCGGTTATCTCATTTTCATATGACATGCGGCCAAGAAGCATGCAGGTCGCAAAAACGGTCGAAACAGGGAAAGTAAGGACCATTATTGCGGGGAGCTTAAAGATCAAAAGCTTAAGAACTATAAGCAGCGGCACCCCTTTATTAATGATCAGATTCGTATAGGTAAAGATAAGGTCCGTGATCATTATGAGAATGAACCCTATAATTCCAAGAAAAAAGGGAGCTGTAAACTCGCCAAAAATATAACGATCAATGATTTTCATGGATCACAAGAAAGATCATTACTCTTCTTTAGCTTTTCTGCGGATCTCTTTTCGTCTTGCTTTTTCCAGATCTTTTCTTTTTTTCTGGCTTGGCTTTTCGTAAAACTCTCTCTGGCGGACCTCGTCCAAGATCCCTTCCCGCTTCATTTGGGTTTTAAACTTACGCAAAGCCCTGTCTATCGGTTCGTCTTTCCTTAAACGTATCTCTACCATAAAACTTCCTCCTAACTAATTTAACCGGGGGGCCACTCCATAGCTCTCCCTCCGAGAACATGGAAATGCAGGTGTGGAACCGCCTGCCCCGCATTGCTGCCATGATTTGCTACCACCCTGAACCCGCTGCCTGCCACCTTCTTCTTACTGGCCACCTCGTTTATAACCTTAAATATCCCAGTAAGCATCCGACTGTCCTTATCACCTACCTCCGCTACCCCGCCAACATGCTTTTTGGGAATGACCAGAACATGCACGGGAGCTTGAGGTACTATGTCATCAAATGCCAGTATGTCATTATCTTCATACACTTTTTTGGCAGGGATCTTCCCGGAAACGATATCGCAAAAAATACACCCCATGCCTCACCCCTATATGTATTATTTCTTCTTCTTTGATGCATCGAGCTCATACTGCATACAACACATTAGTCTACCACAAATACCCGCGGTTTTTATAGACCCTATTGGTATTCCCTGGTCCTTGACCATTTTCACGGTAATATGCCTGGGCTTATCAAGCCATGCCACGCAGCAAAGGGGCCGTCCGCAGGGGCCCAGGCCGCTGAAAAATCTGGCCTCGTCCCTTGGGCTTACCTGATGCATATTTATCCTGGCCTGCAATGTTGAAGCAAGATCCTTGTTCAATTCTTTCAGGTTCAACCCCCGCTTTGATTCAGTGATCTTATAATAAAGATGGACTTTGGTATCATCGAACAAAAATTCCACACTGATGAATTTTATCGGCAGTTCATGCTCCAGGACCTTTTTGTTCGCCGTTTTAAGAGCTTTTTCTTCCTTACCCACTAATTCTTCTATCCTTTTCATGTCCGCATCAGTGGCATATCTCAATACTTTCCTAAGCCTCACATCCCTGCTCATACCCCTTGGGAATCCCCTAGGACAAGACACTATCTGTCCGGTCTCAAGACCCCGATTCGTTTCCACGATAACATGCGCCCCTACACGTATAGATTTTTCCTTATATCCCGTGATCGGGCATATTTTATTGAATTTCCTCATTCTTATCGCTAAGTTATTAGCCATTTACTACCTCTTTCAGGTTCAAGAACATCACATCAACGGCCAGCTTTAAATTCGCTTTTCGCTCAACAGAGCGGTAACACTCCGCCACCACTTTAACGGCTTTAAGAAAATCCTCGCCGCTTTCTGCGTCAGAATAAGCTCTTTGCCTTAAGAATACCATGAACTTATTCAATGTATCCTTAATGGTCTCTGCGTCCAGCGGATTATTCCACAGATTGACCAATTTTCCCTCATCCGACCCCTTGATCTCAGACATCAGCTGCACAAAAAACTTATTTTCCTCTTCAGTCAGGCTACGCGCTTTGTCGCTCTCTGAAAAGACTATCTTCTGACACCTTGATATCACCGTAGCAGGTATCCGATCCTCTCTGGAAGTAAGCAAAATGAACAAAACGTTGCTCACCGGTTCTTCCAGGGTCTTCAAAAAACTAGCCTGCGCCTCCGCTGTCATATAGTCCGCGACATCAACAATGACAACTTTAACTTTACCAGACGTCGGGCCATAACGCGAAAATATCGTTAGTTCCCTTATTTTATCGATCTTTATACTGGAGCCCTCAGGCTCCACCAATAAAACATCGGGATGGATCCTGCGATCTATCTTTGTGCAGCTCCCACAGCTGCCACACACTTTCTTGCCGCTCTCACAGTTAATCAGTTTGGTAAATTCAATCGCTAGATTAACTTTGACTTCCCTGTCAGGCCCCACGAAAAGGTAAGCTGAAGGGATCCTTTTTCTCAAGAAAGCTTGCTCAAGTATTTTTTCGACTCTATCTTGCTTGGAAATGCTGGAGAAGCTCATAAAAACACCGAGGAGTATTATAACACTACTAACTGGCATTATCTAGATTGAGTTTTTGCCTATCTAATGCAAATAAGGCGGTATCAGGAATGAGCCTTACTTTTATTCGTGCCCATCCTGTAAACATCATAAACATCTGAAACTTTTCTTATGGCAACCATCACTTTTTTAAAGTGTTCTATGTTCGTAACGTCTATGATCATTGTGAGTATGGCGATAGTGCCTTTTTTGGTGCTGATATTTGCGGCGCTGACATTGGTCTTTGTCTCCGTGATCTTATCGAGGATATCTCGAAGCACCCCTACCCGGTCAAACGCCTCTACTTCGATCTCCACAGGATAAAGCATCCCCTCATCCTTACTCCATTCAACCTTCACGAATTTGCTGGGCGGCTGCTTCATAAGCGCAATATTGAAACAATCGTGCCTATGCACCGCCACCCCTTTCCCCTTGGTGACAAAACCAAGTATTTCCTCGCCGGGAATAGGCCTGCAGCAGTTTGCGAACTTTACCAGCACATTATCAAGCCCGACCACCTTCACCCCTTTTTTGGGCTTAACTTTTGGCTCATGAACAAATGTTGGCTGTAAGACTTCTTCTTCAAGCGGTGGGACCGCCTGCTTCCGCTCCACGACCTTCCTGATCCCTCTTGCTATCTTATACGCCGAGAGCTCTCCATAGCCGACCATAACAAGGATCTCATTAAAATCGGCAACCGCATACTCTTTTACAATATCCTGGGTCACTTCTTCAATAAGAACTTTTGAAGGCTGAAGCATTAATTTTTCCAGCTCTTCTTCCAGAAGTTTGCGCCCTCTTTGGGCATTATCCTCACGCTTTTGTTTTTTAAAAAAAGCCTTGATCCTAGCCCTTGCGGCTGAGGTCTTGATAAAATTAAGCCAGCCCATGCTGGGATTATCAACTTTGCCGACCACTATTTCCACGATGTCGCCGTTCTTCAGCCTATAACTTAACGGGACGATCTTTCCGCTGACCTTTGAACCGATGCAGCGATGCCCGATCTCTGTATGGATACGGTAAGCAAAATCAATAGGCGTAGAGCCGATTGGCAGGCTGTACACGGATCCTTTCGGCGTGAACACGAAGACCTCATCCTCAAAAAGATCGATCTTAAGCCTTTCGAGAAAATCCTTGGCATCCTTCATCTCCCCCTGCCACTCAAGGATCGAACGGAGCCATGCCATTTTCTGATCAAAGTCCTTGGATTCTCCCCCTTCTTTATATCTCCAATGGGCCGCAATGCCGTATTCGGCTATCTTATGCATCTCACCTGTTCTGATCTGTATCTCGACCGGCTTGCCGAAATCAGAAATGACGGTAGTATGAAGCGACCTATAACCATTCGACTTGGGCATAGCTATGTAATCATGGAACCGGCCGGGGATGGGCTTCCATGTGGCATGGATAATGCCCAACACCGCATAACAATCCTTAACGTTCTCCACGATTATCCTTACAGCCAGCAGATCATACAGGTCCTCAAATTCCAGGTTTTGCCCCACCATTTTCCGGTAAATGCTGTAGAAATGCTTCGGCCTGCCTATCACTTCATATTTGATGCTGACTTTGCCAAGAATATCCTGAAGCTTGTTAATGAATTCTGTTATATATGTTTCTCTCTGCTCTCTTCGATCAACGATCTTATCTCTTATTTCCTTGAACTTATCCGGCTCCAGAAAACTAAATGACAGATCTTCCAACCTCCACTTTAAGTCCCACATACCTAAGCGGTGGGCCAGCGGAGCAAATATCTCTTTTGTTTCCAGTGAAGTCTCTATCTGTTTCTCAGGGGGTAAATACTGAAGGGTCATCATGTTATGCAGGCGGTCGGCAAGCTTAATGACAATAACCCTGATATCCTCTCCCATCGCAAGGAACATCTTTCTGAAATTCTCGGCCTGCCTTACTTCGCGGGACTCGAACACCAACTGCCCCAGCTTTGTCACCCCTTCCACCAGCAGCATGATCTCTTCTCCGAAGAGTTTTTGCAGTTCTTCCTTGGTGGCTACCCCGTCTTCAACAGTATCATGGAGCAATGCCGCCACGATCGTGCTTTCATCCTGCTCCCTGTCCGCCAGGATCTCCGCAACATGCAGGGGATGGGTGATATACGGATCTCCCGAATGCCTCTTTTGATCTTTATGCTTGGTTTTTGAGAACTCAAAAGCTTTGCGTATAAGCTCCAAATCAGCATCAGGGCTATTCTGTTTGACCTTTTCTATTAATTTTTCGCAAGTTATATCTTCCATGTTCACAATGCTCTGCCGATCAGATCTTAACGATTAAAGCCGCTTCCGCCGCGCCCCCTGTTCCTGCTTCTGCTCCTGTCCATAACTCCAATGCTTGGAGGTATAGAACTTCTTCTTCTTTGCTGCTGCTCCTGTCTGACTGGAGCTTTTTTCTCCGCCAGAAGTTTTAAAGATATCAATATCTTACACGATTGCTCCAGACATGTGGTATATTTCAAGGCTTCCTCAAGGCTGCCGCCAACAGCAAAGCTTGCATATTCTCTAACCACGGCAATGACATATCCGGACTTATAAATAGGCGGCAGCATGCGCGCCGCCTCACTAGAACCTATCTTATCTCTGGTCTTTACTATCGGAACGGACTTAATAAAGAACACGCCCTTGGCATCCGGAGGGATTATCTTGCTCTCACTAAGGGAAAGCACTATTGCACTGGGAGGATGCGCCTGAACCACGACCTTATGATCGGTATCCTTATAAATAGCACGGTGAGCATTGAGCTCTCTTGAAGCTTTGCTATCCGCTTCGCCGGCTTCCATCCCCGCCTCAACAACATCTTCCTCTTTCAAGTGCCCCAGCATGGCGTCCCTATTATTAATATAGATCTTGTCGCCATCCCTGACACTGATACTGCCCCCATGCGAATCTATCAGCCCGAGCCTATACAGATCCTCGCCTACCATCTTCATTTTTTCAAATATCTCGCTCATTTTATCCATTTCCTCCTTTTTAGTTCGTTCAATATAAGATCAGCCCCCTCCTCAGAGCTCACCTTATCGGAATAGATCACGATATCGGTATTTTTGCTTTCCTCATAAGGGACATCAACGCCTACGACCTGCCCTAAACCCTTGAAAACTTTTCCGGACTTCTTCCTCTCCAGAGATTTCTTGTAAAGATCCGCGATAACATGTTTACTCTTTCTCTTACCCTCCCTCTTTATGCATATATCCACCGGGCACTTAACATAAACCTCGATGAATTCCTCTATCCTTCCCCTGGCAAAATCCCTCCATTTAAGCTTATGGGCCGCCGCATCATAAACAACATGCCTGTTCCTTTTTAATGCTTTTATGCCCTCTTCCGCAAAAGCGCGATATACAAAGTCCCTTTCTTCGTCCGTGAATTTTGGCGCTTTAACGAATTTCTTCCTGATTTCATCAAGGCGCAAGTATTCAACATTTTCCAGATGTTTTATTAATTCCTTGGCTATTGTGCTTTTCCCTGATCCGGGAAGTCCAGTTATCCAAACGGCAAAAGACATATTTACCTCAGATATTGATTGATCTTCGACGGGCTGAAATTAGCGTCGGACAGAACGTTCCTGGTGAATTTGATCATTTTTTTTCGGACCTGCTCACTTTGATCCTTAAAAAACACCGGGTGTATCACAACAACGGCCCTAAAAGCGAAATAAACAGCCGCCGTCTTAACGATGAGCTTATCTTTTGTCTTGGCAAAATAATTCTTCCAGTATATATCGAACAATTCTTTGAACGGCCCGGCGAACTTCCCGGACTCCTGCACCGCGAACCAAAGATAATTAATGGCCATGGTAGTAACATCATCGGCAGGATCGCCGAACGCTTCCCTAGATGCATCAAGGACCTGAAAATCCAGGCCGTGAAATATAATGTTCGCCGGGTGGAAATCGCCATGCATACGGCACGGAACAAAAGGGGTATCCTTTATTTTTTCCCTGAATTTAACTGCCTTGCACACAAGTTCGGTCAGCTCTTTGGCGTTCAAACCGCTTTTTTTAGGATAAGTATCGATAACACCCATCATCATCTCTCCATGCCCTATCGCGTCCCTCGAATGGCGCCTCTTTATAGATTCGGCCATTTCTTTGAGGCCTTCGAACTTTTTTGCATGGAGCTTGACCAGATAATTCGATAAAAGTTCGGCCTTTTTCCTGTCACCTTCTTCCAATTTCCCGCTCATCAGTATCCTGGTAAAATCGTTAACATAAGTTGCCCCCTCTGCGACCTCTACTATCTGGAAGAACTCCTTTGCTTTACCAAGGGATATCAGCTCGCCGTTTTCCGCATATCCTCCGACATCGATAGACTTAATATGTTTTGGTATGCTGTTTGAAATCTCATGCTGCAGGATAAAGACCTTTGCCCTGTCGGATGGATACTCATGAGAAAAACCGACAGGCCTTAAAGTCCTCAGTATAACGTCCTTTATCTCTCCATTTATATCATACTTGATCCTATATCCTGTGCCGTGCCAACCCGAACCAAGCCTTTCATATGAAACGATAGAAAGATCCGATCCTTCCCGCTCTTCGAGATATTTTTGCATTATCTCTTTGGGTACTTTTATCTCTGTCATATTGTTCCTATCCTTTCGGTCAGGTCTTCCCTGCTTAAACCCTCAACCCTTACAATCTTAGACCTGGACTTTAAGCCTTTTACTATTCCGATGCTTGATCTTTTAACGCCAAAAAAAACAGCTAAAAGATCGACCAGCGCGCTGTTTGCTTTCCCCTCGACCGGCGGTGAAGTGATCCTAACTTTAAGTTTACCGCCCTCTTGCCCTACTACTTTGTTCACAGATGACTTTGGCTGCACTTTTACCTGGAATAGTACGGCGCTTTTTTCTTCAATAATTTCCATAATAAGCTAAAGATCAACCGATAAAGTTCGATCCTGCTGAGGAGACCTCTGGCAGGAAGATCGCATTAACAATAGAAAAGAGTATCTGCTGCAGAAGCCACAGCAGGATCAATACGATAAATGGAGAGGCATCAAATCCTATCTTTGTCGGCGGCAACCCTTTCCTTATTACGCCCAGGACCGGCTCAGTTACGTCATAGATAGGCTTCAGTATCGGATGGAACTTGTTATGCGGTATATAAGGCAAAAAGGCCCTGACCAGAAGAAGGACATAATATATACTAAATAAAAGATTAATAATTGTCTCGATGATCTGTATCATATTTTATACCGCCGGCTGATCTCTTTTGATCTCACGGCTGCTCCTTTAACAGCTTTCCTTAAAGTCCCGCCGAACTTACCTTTGTTCAGGATCTTAAGTCCGGCAACAGTGGTCCCGCCTTTAGATGCGACCATGCTTATTAATTCCTCCGGGGCTTTGCCTGTTGAAATAATGGTCTTGATCGCCCCCAGCATAGTCTTATTCGCAAGCCGTTCCGAGTTCTTTCTATTGAGCCCCAGATCAGTCCCGCTTTTTATCATTGCGGAAAGCGCATGATAAATGAACGCAGGGCCGCTACCCGAAAGCGCCGTCACAGCATCCATATGCTTCTCATTGATATAAAGAAAGTCTCCAACTGAGCTGAATATTTTTTCTGCAATCGTTCGCTGCTGACGTTTCACATGCTTTCCGGAAGATATCGCAGCTATGCCCTCACCGATAAGTGCTGGATTGTTAGGCATTACGCGCATTACAGCTATGCCCGGCAAAGCTTTTTCCAGAGATTTAAGAGTGATCCCGGCAGCAATGGATATAACAAGCTGCTTTTTAGTGATCCCCTTCTTGAGGCTGGAAATAGCATAAGACATTTTTTGCGGCTTAACGGCCAGAATGATTACCTTAGCATTCCTGATCGCGGCAAGATTATCTGACGAAACTTTGACCTTATATGTTCTCTTGATGTAATTTAACCGGGATCGGCTTATGTCCGAAGAAACAATGTCTCTGCGTTGTGCTTTTTTAGATCTCAGAAGCCCTTTGATCAAGGCTTCTGCCATCTTCCCGCTGCCTATAAAACAAATGCGACCTGCCATCAATACCCTTTCAATTACGCGCCAAAAAAGGACTTTCTTGCCGCCTCTGATGAAGCTTCTATGTCATCCCCTATAGAGCCTCTCTCCACAAAATCTGATATCAAGATATTGCTCGGCGTGAACAGGAATATCGATTCGCCGATCTTGATCATATGCCCGTCAATAGCATATGCTGTGCCACAGACAAAATCAATGAGCCTCATGCCTTCTGTCTGGTCAAGCTGCTGCAGGTTGATCACTACCGGGTTGCCCTGCCGGAGCTGTGCCGCCATTTGAAGGGAATCTTCATACACTTTGGGCTCATAGACCATTACTTCATATTCCGCATTGTTGTTCTTGCCTTTTTTAGGACGCAGGACCTCTCTTATGTCCTCGCGTTTTTCCTCTTCCGCCGGTTCTTCTTCCAGAACCTTTCCGCCGCCTTCCTCAAGCCCTATGAATGCCTTTGCCCTCTTGATGATATCTTCAACCATTTTTTACTCCTCCTTTTACTTATCAATGCTTATGCGGTATACCAAATATCGCTCTTCCAACCCTGATAAGATTTGACCCCTCTTCGATAGCTGCTTCAAAATCGTCCGTCATTCCCATTGAAAGATATTTTATTTCGACATTGGACAGATCCTTGCCCTTGATCTGTTCGCTTAAATTCTTAAGAAGTCTAAAGCTGTCCCGCACTCTACTGTTATCTGCTGTTAAAGGCCCCACTGTCATGAGACCCTTTAGCGACAGATTCGGCAGCCTCGAGACATGTTCCGCAGTTTCAGCCGCTTTTTCAGGTATAATACCATATTTACTGGCCTCACCAGAAGTGTTTATTTCAAGAAATATGTCCACATTTTTGCCGGCCTTCCGAGCTTCCGTGCTGATCTTATCCGCCAAGCGGGGACTGTCAACAGATTGAATCACGGAGAATATATTTACAGCTTTTTTGACCTTATTGGTCTGAAGATGCCCGATCATGTGCCAGGTAATAGCCAGATCCTTCAGCTCTTCATATTTCGCTTCTGCTTCCTGTAGCCTATTCTCGCCTATCTCAGACACCCCAGAAGCTACGGCATCCCGGATCAAGCTTGCAGGCACATCTTTGGTAGAAGCAATAAGTTTAACGGCGGAAGCGTCCTTATCTACACGTTTTGCAGCAGAAGAAATGCGTTCCTTTAGTTTGAGAAGGTTTTCCTTTATGTTTGGCATTTCGTGCTCACAAGTATACTCCAAATAGGCGCCAAATTCTACTTGCGCAAGACAAGGACCGTTGATATAATAGCGTCTTGTTTTGCAAAGAAGGAGATAGAATAAATTGGCTGTAATAACCATGAAAGAATTACTGGAAGCAGGCGTACACTTTGGGCATCAGACCCATCGTTGGAACCCGAAGATGAAAAAGTACATCTATTCCGCAAGAAATGACATACATGTTATTGACCTGCATAAGACCATCCCACTGATAGAACAGGCCTACAATTTTGTGAAAGAAACAGCAAAAAACAACGGCGTTGTATTGTTTGTGGGCACAAAAAAGCAGGCCCAGGAAGCCATCGCCGAAGAAGCAAAAAGATGCGGGATGTATTATGTAAGCCAAAGGTGGCTCGGCGGAATGCTCACGAATTTCAAGACCTTAAAGAAAAATATAGGGCGGATGAAAGACATTGAGAGAATGGAGCAGGACGGAACGTTTGAAAAACTGCCTAAAAAAGAAGTTGCCACACTAAAAAGAGAATACACAAAGCTTGTAAGAGGGTTGGGTGGACTAAGGGAAATGCTCAACCTGCCCACTATACTCTACATTGTAGACACAAAGAAAGAGACCATCGCAGTAAAAGAAGCGAGAAAACTGGGCATACCTATAGTCGGCATCGTCGATAGTAATTGCGATCCAGACGAAATTGATTACCCTATAGCCGCGAATGACGATGCTATCAAGTCGATAAAACTCATTACTTCGGTCATTGCAGATGCAGTGCTGGCAGGAAGACAGGGAACAGCCCCGGTAGAAGCTGGCGAAGGAGAGATCGCAGTGCCTGCGATAATAGAGGAAGTGGAAGCGGTCGTAAAGGAACAGGAGATCGAAGAAAGCCGGATGGTGGATATTGAACCTCTAAAGACCGAAGAAGAAAAAAGAACCGGATTTTAACCGCCACTAAAAGCTAACGAGGGGAAAAATGGAGATCACAACCAAAGAAGTACAAGCACTCAGAGAAAAAACAGGCGTAGGTATGATGGACTGCAAGAAAGCGCTCAAAGAAGCTAAAGGAGACGCTGGAAAAGCGGTCGACATCTTAAGAAAGAAAGGCCTTGCTGCTGCCGCCAAGCGTGCAGGTAAAGTTACGGCCCAGGGAATAGTGGACAGCTACATACATTTGGGAGGCAAGATCGGCGTTCTGATCGAAGTTAACTGTGAATCCGATTTTGTTGCCAAGAACATAGAATTTCAGGCATTCATAAAAGACATTGCCATGCAGATCGCAGCCCAGAATCCCCACTATATCTCCAGAGACAATGTACCGGACGGTATAATCCAGCACGAAAAAGACATCCTTGAGACACAGGCAAAACAGGAAGGGAAACCGGAAAAGGCAGCAGAAAAAATAGTTGCAGGCCGCCTGGAAAAGTTCTATTCCGAGATATGCCTGCTTGACCAGCCTTTCATAAAAGACCCAAAGAAATCCGTCAGGGACCTTCTAGGGGATCTGGTAGCTAAGATCGGGGAAAACATAGTTGTACGTAGATTTATCAGATACCAGCTGGGCGAAAAGTCATAAATTTTTCTCCCGTTTGCCTGCAATTTTCTACTATGATAGTATTCACTAGATTATGACTTCCTCAAAAACAAAGCCGGACATTATCCTAATAGATGGAAACAGCCTCGCTTACCGTGCTTTTTACGCGCTTCCTGACACAATGAAAACCTCAAAAGGCCTGGTAACCAATGCAATATACGGCTTCACAACAATGCTTCTTAAGGTCATAGAAGAAGACCCGAAGATGATAGTCATTGCGTTCGACAAGGCGGCTCCCACCTTCAGACATAAAGAATACAAGGAATATAAGGCCACAAGGCAGAAGGCTCCCCCTACTCTATCGCAACAATTGCCTTATATCCGAAAAGTGGCGGAAGCATTTAATATCCCCTCATACGAACTTGAAGGATACGAAGCTGACGACATAATAGGGACAATAGCTAGACAGGCTGAACAACTGGGCCATAAAGTAAGGATCGTAACGGGTGACAGGGATGCTCTCCAGCTCGTTGATGATAAAGTTGACGTTCTAGCCACAAGACGCGGCATCACAGACACAGTGATATATGATGAAAAAGAAGTTGAGAGACAGTTCGGCATAAAACCTTCACAGATCGTCGACTTCAAAGCATTAAAAGGAGACTCTTCCGACAATATCCCGGGTATTGCCGGCATAGGTGACAAAACAGCCACCGAACTTATACAGAAATTCGGCGACCTGGAGTCTCTCTTCAAGAACGCCGACAAGATCGAAAAAGAAAAATTGAGAACAAAAGTAAAAGAAGGCAGCGATATCGCGAAATTGAGCAAGAGGCTTGCCACTATCGTCACAAATGTCCCGATCAAGGTCGACTTTGAACACGCAAAACAAACGGTCGACTGGAAGAAAGCCCTTTCTTTCTTTGAAGAATTCGAATTCAAGAGCCTTATCAAGAAATACACGGAAAAACTTCAGGGGGCGGATCTTTTTTCGGTGATAGAAGAAAAGAAAATGGATATCAAAAAACATAAAGCCGACTATTCCGTCATAACATCGATAAAAGACCTAAAAGATACCGCAAAGAACATGGCCGCTAACAAAGCATTCGCCTTTGACGTTGAGACGGACAGCGTTGACCCTTTCCATGTAAACCTGGTAGGCATATCACTGAGCTGTAAGCCAAATGTCGGCTGCTATATCCCCGTCGGACATAATTCAGGGAAGCAGATAGACATTAAAGAAGCGTTAGCGGTCTTAAAGCCTTTACTTGAAGATCCTGATATCAAAAAATACGGCCATAACATTAAGTTCGATTCGGAGGTTGTAAGCAACTATGGCATTGAAGTAAAAGGAATAGCATTCGATACGATGGTCGCCGCGTATACCATGGACCCTACTTCAAGAAAGTACGGACTCAAACCCTTAAGCCACGGTCTGCTCGGAAAACACATGATAGAGATAACCGAACTTATCGGAACAGGCAAAAAATCAAAGACAATGAATGAACTGGCTATAGAAGCTGTCTCGGATTATGCCTGCTCTGATGCAGACTCAACATACCAACTGGTCAATATCTTCAGCAAAAAACTAAAGGAAGAGAGCTTGGAAGATCTTTTCTACAAGATCGAGGTTCCGCTCATAGAAGTCCTGATAAAGATGGAAGAGAACGGTGTCTCTGTGGACGTAGATAAACTAAAGAAAATGTCCAAGGAAATAGAGGCTTCCCTTAAGAACCTTACGATCGACATCTTCGCGATCGCAGGAGAAGAGTTCAACCTAAACTCACCAAAGCAATTGCAGAATATACTATACGAGAAATTGAAGATCCCCATAACAAAACGCACCAAGACAGGGGCATCAACCGATGCGGAAGTGCTATCAAATCTGTCAAAAGATTTTGAGATAGCGGCAAAACTGCTGGAATACAGGCAGCTGCAAAAGTACAAGTCCACATATATAGACGTACTGCCCGATCTGATAAACATAAAGACAAAACGTATCCACACATCGTTCAACCAGACAATAACTGCAACAGGAAGGCTTTCAAGCTCAAACCCTAATCTGCAGAATATCCCCGTCAAAGGCGACATCGCGAAAAAGATAAGATCAGCGTTCGTACCCGCAAAAAAGGGATGGAGCATACTTTCAGCCGACTATTCTCAGATAGAATTAAGGATCCTGGCGCATCTGAGCAACGACAAGATCCTGACAAAGGCGTTCCTCGAAGATAAGGACGTTCATACGGCTACTGCCGCCGAAGTTTTCGGGGTTCCCCTTGATAAGGTGACTCCTGAAATGAGGAACGCGGCAAAAGTCGTCAATTTCGGCATAATATACGGCATATCAGAGTTCGGTCTCTCAAAAAGCCTCAACATCAAAAAGACAGAGGCGGGAAAATATATCGAGAACTATTTCAAAAGGTATTCAGGGGTCAAGACTTTTATCGATAAGACTATTAGCCAGGCGAAGAAAGACGGGTTTGTATGTACGCTGCTCGGAAGAAAAAGACCGCTCCCGGACATAAACAATCCGAATATCAGCCTTAGGAACTTTGCGGAAAGAACGGCTATAAACACCCCTGTTCAAGGAACGGCCGCGGACGTGATAAAAGTAGCCATGATCAACATACATAATATATTGAAAAAAGAAGAATTAAAGAGCAAGCTGCTCCTTCAGGTGCACGACGAACTGGTCCTTGAAGTGCCCGATGAGGAGCTGACACAAGTAACAAAAATGGTCGAGCATGAAATGGTAAATGCGGTCAAACTGAACGTTCCGGCAAAGGTCCATATAGGGTCCGGGAACAACTGGGCAGAGGCAAAGTAATGCTTTCACAAGAAGAACTGGAAAAAATACTAAAAATATCGCTTAGTGGCGGTGGCGACTTCGCCGACATCTTCATTGAAGAGGTCGCAAGCACCAGCATTACCTGCGAGGACAATAAGCTCGAAAAGATAACTTCCGGTACGGATACCGGCGTTGGGATCAGGGTCCTGGCAGGAAATGAAACCTTCTACGGATGCTCTCCAAACAGGTCATTTAGATATCTGTCGGAGACGGCTAGGAAGGTGGCTTCAGAAATAGGCGGTACCGCAAAAGACATAAAGTTCGAATTAAAACCGTCCCTCTCCCCTCTCCGCTTTGAAATAAAAAGAAAACCGAATGATGTGTCGATCGAAGAAAAAGTGGATATTGTGGCAACGGCTAACAAGGTCGCCAGGTCATATGGTGATAAGGTAAAACAGGTAATAGCAAGATATGTTGATTCCAACCAGGCGGTATCGATCGCCAATTCCGAAGGCAGATATATAGAGGACAACAGGATCCGCACGAGGTTTGCAATTCAGGTAATAGCCGCAAAAGAGGGCGTCCTGCAAACAGGCTATGAAGCCCCCGGCGGCACTGTGGGATTTGAGCTTTTTGAAGAGCATGATCCGGAAAGAACAACAAGGATGGCAGCGGAGCGGGCGCTCCTGATGCTCGATGCAAAACATGCCCCTGCGGGACAGATGCCGGTAGTTCTTTCATCCGAAGCCGGCGGCACCATGATACACGAAGCCTGCGGACATGCGCTCGAGGCTGATTTTATACACAAGGGCACTTCCATCTTTGCAGGAAAGGTTGGGGAAAAAGTAGCCTCAGAGATCATTACCGTGATAGATGATACGACTCTTGCCGGAAAGTTCGGTTCATACAGGTTCGACGATGAAGGGACTCCAGGGCAAAGGAAAGTATTGATAGAGAACGGGATATTAAAAGGTTTCATGTCCGACAGATATACAGGAAAACAACTCGGCATCCCGTCTTCCGGGAACGGGAGAAGGCAGTCTTACAGGACCAAGCCGGTGCCAAGGATGACCAATACCTTGATCGAATCAGGCATGACAAATCCAACAGAAATAATCGCCTCTGTAAAGAACGGCCTTCTGGTAAAAAGAATGGGCGGCGGCCAGGTGAACATAGTGAACGGTGATTTCGTGTTCGAAATAACAGAAGGCTACCTGATCGAGGATGGGAAGATAAAAAATCCAGTAAGAGGCGCCATACTTATGGGGAACGGCCCCGAAGTACTAAGAACGATCGATATGGTCGGCTGGGACTTAGGGTTCCAGACAGGTGTTTGCGGAAAATACGATCATGCCCCTGTATCAGATGCGCAGCCCACCATAAGGATCCCGAAGATAGTTGTCGGGGGAAGACACTAGGTCCTGGAAATGATCTCCGGTATCACATCCACGTGGTTCAATGTCATAAGATGGATCCCATCAATATAGCCCTTTAAGGCTTTGATCGTCTCAACAGAAATATCGATACCTTCTTTGATCGGGTCCTTAGCTTTTTCAATACGCTTAAGCACTTTATCAGGGACGTTAACCCCCTGAACTTCATTAGCCATAAAATGCGCCATTTTATATGACCTGAAGGGTAATATCCCGAGGATATATTTGGCCTTAATATGATTCACTCTATCTCTGAAATACTTAAATCCGTCAATATCATATATGATCTGGGTTTGAATGAATTCGGCCCCGGCATCAACTTTCTTTTTTAACTTAATGATCTGCATGTCGATCGGGGTCGCAGTAGGATTCACAACGGCGCCCACACTGAATTTAGGTGCGCCCTTTAGTTCTTCGCCTGCCAGATCTTTACCCTTCTCCATATCACGTATAAGCTTGATCAACTGCACCGAATCGATGTCGAATACCGGTTTAACGGCTTTATACTGAACCTTTCTCGGATAATCCCCGCTTAACGCCAGTACATTTCGAATGCCAAGAGCATATGCTCCAAGAATATCAGACTGAATAGCAAGCGCATTTCTGTCCCTGCAAGTTATCTGAAGCACAGGATCAAGCCCCTTCTGTTTAAGCAGCGTACAGAATGCAACAGAACTCATATGAAGAATAGCCCTTTGGTTGTCAGTCACATTAACAGCATGGACCTTACCCTTCAAAAAGTCCGCTTTTTTCAGCACATCATCCACATCAACCCCTTTTGGGGGCGACAATTCCGCTGTTATTGAGAACTTATTTGAATCTAATATTTCTTTAAAGCTCACTTTTTCTTCTTCCTCGTTTCAACTTTCCTCGGCCTTATGATCGCCGAATAATCCTTCGGCTCCATGAACTTCTCCATTTTTGCCAGCTGTCCCATTTCTTCAAGCCGCTTGAATATCAAATACCAAGCACAGTCCAGGTTCGGATCAACCTCACACTTGCCGTCATGCGACCCGCCGCATGGCCCGTTCAATAGGTGCTTTGAACAGCGGGAAACAGGACATATTCCGCCGGTATCGCTCAAAACACAGCTTCCGCACATCGTGCAAAGCTCATAGAACTCACCGATCCTCTTTGTTTTACCCAGGAATAATGACTCGAGAGCTGGATATGCCGGTATTTTGACAGCTTCTGCAACGGTCTGCACCCCTGCCCCGCAACCCAGGACCAGCACAGCCTGTGATTTTTTGATGCCTTCCTTTTCTTCTCTTGAGAATTTACTGACCAAACGCTCATCACACGGCGCCTCTATCACATGCTTACCTGTGATCGTCTTCCCGTCCTTCTTCAACTGGGCGGCAAGCTCTTTTACCTGCTTCTCCCCGCCTGTCTCGCAGGACGTAGCACATCTTCCGCAGCCTACTATATATATACTTTCGGCGCCCTCTAAGCTCTTCAAGATATCCTTATATTGTTTTTGTTCGGTTATAATCACTTCTTATTCCCCTTTTTATCAAGAACATCCATTTCTTCTTTGGAAACTTCCGTATCCCTTATCTCGACAGGCTTCATATGCGGGAAGAAAAGCACATCCCTTATCGACTCTGAACCAGTAAGGAACATAACGATGCGATCGATGCCTATCCCAAGGCCGCCCGTTGGAGGCATCCCGTATTCAAGGGCCCGCAGGAAATCCTCATCCATTGATTCCGCCTCATCATCTCCAGCGGCTCTTGCTTTAACCTGCTCATTGAACCTTTCCCGCTGATCGATCGGATCGTTCAGCTCAGAAAACGCGTTAGCGATCTCCATGCCGCAGACTATGACCTCGAAGCGCTCTACAAGCTTTGGATTATCCCTTTTCTTCTTAGCTAACGGTGACGTTTCAATGGGATAATCCATGATGAACGTCGGCTCAACTATGTTCGGCTCAACGAATTTATCATAAAGAAGGTTGATGATCTTGCCGACCGGCAGCTCATCATGCCCTTCAAGCCCTTTTGTCTTAGCTATCTTTCGGAGGCCTTTTTCGTCAACATTGATATTGATCTTTGCGTATTTCTCCAAAGCGTCATGGAGAGTTATCCTCTTCCACGGCGGCTTGAAATCTATATCTTTGCCTTTAAACTTTACTTTCGTTGTCCCAAGCACTGTCCTGGCTACAGAAGAAACCAGTTCCTCCGTGAGCTTCATGATATCATTATAATCGGCATAAGCCTGATAAAGCTCCAGCATCGTATATTCAGGATTATGCTTGAACGACATCCCTTCATTCCTGAATACCCGCCCTATCTCGAATACTTTTTCAAAACCACCAACGATCAAACGCTTAAGATGCAGCTCAAGCGCTATTCTTAGGACCAAAGGCATATCAAGAGTATTATGATGTGTTTCAAAAGGCTTCGCTGCTGCTCCGCCGGCCTGCATATGCAGTACCGGAGTTTCCACTTCAAGAAAACCCCTGGACTCAAGGAACTTTCTGACCTCGCTTATTATCCTGCCTCTTTTAATGAACACTTCCTTCACGTTATGGTTCACTATAAGGTCAACATAGCGCTCCCTGTATCTAAGCTCTTTATCCGTCAATCCGTGCCATTTTTCGGGAAGCGGATGGAGCGACTTGCAGAGAACTTCAAAATCCTCCACTTTAACGGTTATCTCATTGGTCCTTGTCCTAAAGACCTTGCCCGTAACGCCGATAATATCCCCCATATCCAACTTCTGATATATTTCGTATTTGTCCTTACCCATTACATCAAGCTTGCCGTATATCTGTATGCGCCCTGTCTCGTCTTGAACATTGGCAAATGACGCCTTGCCGTGCCCTCTTTTGGTCATTATCCTCCCGGCAACCTTGACGGACTCCTTTGATTCATCGGATATATCCTTATATTTATCAAGCAGGTTCCTTGCTGTAATCGTCCGTTCAAAGCGATAGGGATAGGGATCGATGCCCTTTTTTCTTAGATCATCAAGCTTTTCGCGTCTTACTTTTAACAATTCTGACAGTTCTTCGCTCATTTATTCATCCCCTCATACACCAGTTTAAGCCCCTTAAGGGTCAGGTCAGGATCTACAACATCGATCATTTTTGTACCCTTAGCTATCAAGGGGGCAAGCCCGCCTGTCGCCACTACCTTTGCCCCGCTGCCAAGCTCCTTCTTGAACCGCTTTATCATGCCCTCTACCAGGTCGATATATCCGAAAAAGAGTCCTGACCGCATTGCCGACACAGTGTCTTTCCCGATCACTTTGCCGATCTTTTTGAAACTTATTAACGGCAGTTTGGCGGTCTTTCTGTACAGGATATCTCTTGAACTCTCTAGCCCGGAGGTTATCGCGCCTCCGAGGTATCTGCCTTTTCGGTCCACCGCGCAGAACGTTGTAGCCGTTCCAAAATCAATTATAACCGCTTTACCCCCATAAAGTCTATAAGCAGCTAATGCGTTGACAAGCCTGTCCACACCAACTTGATGCTTCTTGGACAGCGCTATCTTAAGGCCTTTTATACCTTTCCAGCTAACAATGATCGCCATGCATTTATATGTCTTTTTGACGGCTTTCTTTACCACATTATTCAATTTTGGAACTACGCTGGAAATGACCGCAGCTTCTATATTGTCTTTACGTGATCCTTTAAGTTTTAATATCCTCTGGGCATACCAACCAGCGCCCCTTTTTGTATCTGATACTATCCGTAGCCGGCTAACAAGCTTAGCCCTTTCGAATAGGCCTAATACAATACTGGTGTTCCCGATATCAATAGTTAAAAGCACTTATTCCCACCTCAAATTTAAAGCTGATTATAGCAGAAAAACAAATTCTGTTGTAGTATAGGGGGAAGTAAATTGTAGAATAAGTGAAATTTCTTTTATAATTGGTCGATAAATAAGTGGAACTTTTAAGGAGGAAACTAAATTGCCAACTAGATCACACAAAAGCCCGTACGTTCACGCCATGAAAACTTCGGAAGACAATAGAAGCGTGGAATTCGATTTTGCTAAACTACAAAGAGAATACGCAAAAGAAGGCGGCGACCTAAAGAACTGGAACATTTTTTCCGGCGGAGGTATTGGCGCTTCCATAGGTCTGCTTATCTGCCTGGTAACAAGTTTGATCGGAGCTCCGATAGCTTCTCCTGATATACTGGCGATAGTGGGCGGTTCACTTCTCATGGGGATCGTGGCCGGCTACGTCCTATTCTAATCTACCGAGTATCTCCCTGAAATCTTCCGGAACATCTGACTTAAATTCCATGTATTCCCCTGTTACAGGATGCTTGAATCCAAGAATATGCGCATGAAGAAGCTGCCTCCCTGCTCCCAAATTATTCTTTTTTCGGGTATAAGTCTTATCTCCCACTATGGGATGCTTTAAATATGATAAATGAACGCGTATCTGATGGGTCCTTCCTGTCTTCAAGTCTAATTCAAGGAATGAATAATCCTTATATTGTTTGATAACCTTATAGTGGGTCACGGCGTGGCGGCTTTTCAGCTTACTGTTCAAAATAACAGCCATTTTCATTCTGTGCACAGGATGCCTGCCAATAGGTTCGTCGATCACTCCCGAGTTGGGCTTAATTTCGCCGAACACAAGCGCCTGATATATCTTCTTCACTGTTCTGCCCTCTATCTGCTGTTGAAGGTTGATGTGAGCATTATCGTTCTTGGCAACCACCATAAGACCGGAAGTTTCCTTGTCCAGCCTGTGCACGATGCCCGGCTTATGTTCGCCCCCAATGGAAGACAGATCTTTAATATGGTACAAAAGAGCGTTAACCAGAGTACCGGATCTCACGCTTACTGCAGGATGCACCACAAGCCCGGGAGATTTATCCACCACAATAATATCTTTATCCTGATAAATGATATTTAATGGTATGTTCTCGGGAAGCATCGCGATCTTCTTGGGAGGGGGGACCTTAACACAGACCCTATCATCCGGTTTTACTTTGTAGCTGTGCTTGACCCCGGCGCCATTTACCTGCACCAAGCCCTCATCAATGAGCTTCTGCGCCATAGCCCTGGAAACACCAATTTTAGCCGGCAAAAAAGCATCGATACGCGCTGTTCCGTCTTCGCTTTCGATTATAAAGTCGTATTCTTTTTCTTCCATAACAGAAATAACCCCACAATAAAAAAGACGATCGCTACATACTGGGAAAGAGTGAGCCCGGCGGGACGTATAGGGCTGTATCTGAAAAACTCAAGCGAGAACCTGTAAACAGTATAAAGCAGAACGGTAAATAGGAAAACTTGACCGGCGAACTTTCTCCTCTGAAATGCCAACATCAGCAACGCGAATATCGCCAATCCGCAGGCAGCGGAATAAAGCTGTGTTGGATGCCGTAAAATAGTTTCCGCCGGGAATTGAACGCCCCAGGACAACTTGGTCTCAAGGCCATAACAGCATCCGTTCAGGAAACAGCCCACCCTGCCGATAGCGTACCCAAACATCACTCCCGGGGACATGATATCCAGGACCTTCCAGATATCCAGCCGGTTCAAACGAACGTAAATGTAGATCACGATAAATG